>JAGAMJ010000052.1 GCA_017624795.1 Clostridia bacterium | reverse complement strand
TAATTCATCGGCACAACGTAGGGGCTGTCCCCATCGATCATGCCGACGTGAACGATCTTTGCTCTGTCCAGAATGCCGAGGATCTCATTTGTATCCGTGACCTCGCGCTCTCTGCGTGTGATTCCTTTTTTCATACGGCACCTCCTTTTTTACTATACCGATTATAGCATATTAACGCAAATTTTGCAACCGTTTTCGCTTTTTTGCGCTTTTTTGGTGTTGACTTTGAAAGGGGGGCTGTGTTATAATCTGTTGCGTTGATCATATTTTTCACGGAGTAAGCTTTATGAAGCGTATACTGAACTATTTTTCCGCCGTTGAGCTTTGCCTTTGGGGCGCATCGGTGCTGGCGATCTCAATATCCTTTTTCTGCTTTGAGCAAACGGGATATCTGTCGCTGATCGGCTCACTGATCGGTGTCAGCTCGTTGATCCTTTGCGCCAAGGGCAATCCGCTTGGTATGGCGCTTTCGGTCGTGTTCAGCGTGATATACAGCATCATTTCCTTTTCCTTTGCCTATTATGGGGAAATGATCACCTATCTCGGCATGACGATGCCGATGTCGGTGCTTTCCCTCGTTGCTTGGCTGCGCCACCCGCACAAGGAACGTCGCGCCGAGGTCGAGGTGGGCGAGGTCCACGGCAAGGAATACCTTTTGTTGGGGGTACTGACGGTCGGCATAACGGTCGGGTTTTACTTCATTTTGAAGGTGTTTGGAACGGCAAACCTGATCCCAAGCACACTGTCGGTCGCCACCAGCTTCACGGCGGTGTATCTGTGCGCTCGCCGCAGTCCCTATTACGCGCTGTGCTATGGCGCCAACGATGTCGTGCTGATCGTGCTTTGGGTGCTTGCCGCGATTCGTGATCTTTCCTACCTTTCGGTGGTGATCTGTTTTGTGGCGTTCCTTGCAAACGATATTTATGCGTTTATCAATTGGTGCACGATGAAGAAAAGACAGAGTGAAGAATAAAGCTGATAGTGAAAAACGGCTCTCGCAAATACAGTTGCGAGAGCCGTTTTTTTGTTAAGATCTTAATCCTTTTGATGGCCTGTGCCGATCTCGGTGTTCTCGTAGCACCCAAGGCGAATGCTGGCGTGCCCGTGCTTGCCGCGGATATCCGCCATCGTTTTTTCGACCGATTCCTGCTTGCCGTTTGACTTTTCCGGGGTGGAAAAGATATCCAGCTGCTCCTCGCTCTCGCCCGAGTCAACAAGCCCCGCCGCGGTGATCGTGATGGCGCGAATGCTTGCGCCAAAGCCCACCGCCGCTCGGATCAACTCCATGGCGTGCTCGGAGAGCTCCTGTTGGAGCCAGGTTGCGCGGCGCAGCGTGGTCTGCCGCTGAACGGTATGGAAATTCGGGTCCTTGATCTGCACCTGTATCACGGTGCATTTGCGGTCGGCGTCGCGGAGTCGTGCCGCGACCGAATCGGATAGCGCCTGCACGCCCGCGCGGATCTCGTCCACACCCGCGATGTCACGGCGAAAGGTCATACCGTTGCCCACCGATTTGGGTGCGGGGCGGTCATAATAGGAGCGGACGGGCTCGTCGTCAAGGCCGCTCGCGTAGCGCCAAAGGGTGTCGCCTGCCTCGCCAAGACGCCTCGTCAGCGTTGCGCGGTCAGCCGCGGCAAGATCGCCGATGGTCAGGATCCCCATTTTCGCAAGCGCTTCCGTGGTACGCTTGCCCGCAAACAAAAGGGCAGAAACGGGCAGAGGATATGCCACGGCGCGGTAATTTTCACGGTCAATGACGGTGGTGGCATCGGGCTTTTTATAGTCGCTGCCAAGCTTTGCGAATACGCGGCAAAAGCTGACGCCAACCGAAATGGTGATGCCGATCTCGCGCTTCACGCGCTCGCGAATGGTGTCGGCAAGCTCCTTTGGTGACTTGCCGAACAGTCGCATACTGCCCGTTACGTCAAGAAAGGATTCGTCGATGCCAAAGGGATCGACAAGGTCGGTGTAATCGAGATAGATCGCGTTCACGCGCTTTGAGATCTCGGAATAAGCCCCACGGTGGGGCAACACGCAGACAAGGTTCGGGCATTTTTGCTTGGCTTGCCAGATGGTTTCAGCGGTCTGTATGCCGTATGCCTTTGCCTTTTCGTTTTTAGCAAGTATGATGCCGTGGCGGCTTTCGGGATCGCCCGTGACGACCATAGGGAAGCTTGCAAGCGACGGCTCGATCAGGGTTTCCACCGAGGCAAAAAAGCCGTTGCAGTCACAGTGCAATATTACGCGGTCAGTGCCCATTTCGAGCCCTCCTTTCTCAAAATTCCGTGTTAAAAGTCAGTCCAGCGCCGCAAGGAACGCGGTGCCCTGTGGGACACCGATGCCAACGCCAAAGCAGGTTCCGCTTTGTGAAAAGCGACGCAGCTCAAAGCGCGTTCCGCCCAAAAAAGCCGCCAAACGGGGTGCGAAAACGGGGTTTCCCCAATATTCCTTGAAAAGAACACCGCCCTTTGCTTGCTCAAAGAGCGCTACGGCGTCCTCCCCGTGTGCCACCGTGCCGCCGCCGTTTTCGTAAAGCGAGAGAAATTGCTCGGTCGGGCGGCAGTGGGGGAAGGGTGCGAGGCGGTCACGCAGTGCCAAAAATTCCGCAGGGGACAGCAGACGCTCCGCGCCGCTTGGAGCATCGGCAGCTCCTGCTTCGATTTCGATCGGTGAAAATGGGACAAAGCCCACCTTGCCGTAATAGTCGAAAAGACTTTGCGACATCGGGCGCAGAAAGGCAGGGTGCTCTGCGGCTTCCTGCAAAAGCAACTGCTTTGCAAGCCCCTTTCCTCTGTGGTCGGGGTGCGTTGCGACGGCGTAAAGGTAGCGCGCGTCCACCGTGCCGTTTTTCGTTATGATGGGATACGGTATCGAAAAAAGCATCGAGATCGGCTCCCCGTCCTCGCAGATCACGCGCAGGTGATCTTGGGCGTAGCGATCAAACATCGCCCGTGTGAATGCTTCCGGCTCACCGGGGAAAGCCATATCGTAAAGCCGCATACAAGCGGTGATCAAGGGCTCCATTTAGTTACTCCTTTTATTTTCTGTCATCCTTAATATACCCTGTTTTTCGCGTGGGTGAATGAGATCAAGAAGATTTTTCTGTGTTCGGCAGCCGCCCCTTGCGTACGTCCTTGCGAAAACGGTTGAGTGCCGAAAAGGAATCGTTGAGGACGCTGCGTACCTTGGGATCAAGGTCGGCGTAAGAGGACAAAATACGGCGGAAGCTTTGCAGCTTGTTGCCCGTGATGCCCGAAACGGTTTCCTGCTCGGTGCTTTGAAGGATCGCGAATAATGCCTCGCCAAACTGCCGCTTGCGCTCGGGGCTCAGCTCGCTAACGAAGCGATCGACGATCGCCTCTGTTTCTTGTCCGAAGGCGGTGCGCCGGTCGGTGTACTCAAAATCGGCACCGCGTATCTGCCAGGAATAAGCATCGTGCTGAAAAAGCCCCACGGCGGCGCTTTTCACGATCTTGTAATTGTTGTCGTGCTCCAACAGCACCGCCACAATCGAGGATTCGGGCAAATAAGTGTGGATACGGCTGCGCAGCTCGGTGTATTCGGGCGAGGCGATGGTATCGTCGCAAAAGCCGGGGCCGTCGTTGTTGTAAATGGCGCGGATGCGGTGACGGTATTCGGGGCCGCAGTGGACCGCCGCGTACATAGCAAGATTGCCGCCCTTGGAGTGTCCCCCGACAAAGATGCGGCGCAACGGGTGTGCGGCTGCCACCGCGCGCAGGTATTCCGCCGCGCGCAGCTGGGCGGGGACGGGACATTCATAGCTCATACGGAAGTCCTCTTGCCAGCCGATCAGGGTGTCGTCGGTGCCCTCAAAGGCGACGAACAGATTTTGCCCCGGCAGCAGCACGGTGATCGCCGCAAACTGCATCACGCTTTTGGGATCGACCTCCTTTTGTGCCGCGAGCAGACGCAGCGGCGCGAAGCGCGGGGCTTCGGCAAGGAGCTGCAACAGCTTTGCGTGATTGACGTCGGGGTTGACTTTTTTGGGTGGGTTTGCGAAATATGCGCTTGCCGCGTCCGCAAGACGTACGGGTTCTCCGCGTGCCGAGGACGGCACGAAGTCCTCCAAGCGTATGTAGGGCAGCATCGAAAAGATCAGCGCGTCCACGGGGCAAAGCGGCGCGTTGCCAAAGGAGAGGTCGCCTCGCCAGGCGAGGTAGTCGAATATGTTGCTCATAAAAGCCCTCCTTTTTTCAAACATATTTTCTATATTTATATTAACATATTCAAAAAACAGTGTCAAGGTGAACGGGACGGGAAAATGCAGGAAAAGGGCGCCGCGCGCAATAGGGCTTGACAAGCGTTTTGAAAAATTGGTATAATGGACGCAACAAACCAAGACAAGGAGCTTCTATGGCAGAGCGTGAGGTATGGAGTGGGCGCACGGCGCTGCTCATCGGCAAAGAGGGAATAGAGCGACTTTCCGCCACCCGTGTGGCGGTATTTGGCGTTGGCGGTGTCGGCGGATACGTGGTCGAGGCGCTGGTGCGCGCAGGCGTTGGCGCGTTGGATCTTTTTGATCCCGATACCGTCAGCGTGACAAATCTGAACCGTCAGATCATCGCTTTGCACAGCACCGTGGGGCAGTACAAGACCGACGTGGCGGCGGCGCGCGCAAGGGACATCAATCCCGACGTGAAGATCGAGGCACACCATTTGTTTTATCTGCCCGAAAATGCCGACGAGGTCGACCTTTCGGTATATGACTATATTGTGGACGCCGTGGATACCGTGTCTGCAAAAATGGAGCTGATCCGCCGTAGCAAAGCGGCGGGCGTGCCCATTCTTTCCTGTATGGGAACGGGCAACAAGCTGGATCCCACCCGTCTTCGCGTGAGCGACCTTGAAAAGACCTCGATCTGTCCGCTTGCGCGTACCGTTAGAGGCCTTTGCCGCAAGGAAGGGATCAAAAAGGTCAAGGTCTTGTGGTCGTCCGAGCCGCCCATCAGGGTGACAGTCCCTGCCGAGCACGGCAGACACGCGCCGGGCAGCATTTCCTTTGTGCCCGCGGCGGCGGGGCTAGTGATCGCCGCCGAGATCGTCAAGGACTTGCTCCGACAATAAGCGGCGCCATACGTCGTTGCTCCTCGCAGACGAACTTGACGTAGATCAGCTACGCATCGTCCGCCTGCTCCGGTGAATGTTTGCGCAGCAAACTTCACTATCTCGCCTTGGCGAGATTGAGCGCCATAATCTGGCTTGCTTTTTGTCGGAGCAGGGGGCGTTGGCGCGACATGGCGTTTAAGTAAAAATAAAAAAGCCCTGTACCGTTTGGCACGAAAATCGCCAAACGGTACAGGGTTTTCCTGTTTTAATGCATTATTCCTCGCACTTGCAGGTGATCTTTTCACCGCAGGCGGGGCAGATGAGGTTTTCGGGATCGATGCTCTCATCAAAGCAGATGGTGTCGCCGCACTTGGGGCATTCTACCTCGAAGGTGTCCTCCATGTCGTAATCGTCACAGCCGTCGCAGCCGTCACAATCGCCGTCGCAGTAATCCTCGTCCTCGTCGTCGTAAAGAAGCTCCTCAACGTCGCCCAGATCCTCGTCCAGCTCCTCAACGTAGTCGTTCAGCTCCTGCACGTCATAGTCCAGTCCGTCGACCTTCTCGGCAAGGGCGTCGACCACATCGAGGAGCGCTGCGATCAGCTTGCCCTCCTTGGTGGTCTTATCGTAATCCAGACCGTCTGCAAGGCCCTTCAAGTATGCAGCTTTTTCAGTCATTTTCATAGCGCTTCTCCTTATGATTTGATTATGCGCGGGAGAGGTACTCGCCCGTACGGGTGTCGATCTTCAACACGTCGCCCTCGTTGATAAACAGGGGAACCTTGATCTCGGCGCCGGTTTCCAGGGTGGCGGGCTTCAAGGTGTTGGTGGCGGTGTTGCCTGCAAAGCCGGGGTCGGTCTGCGAAACAGCGAGCTCAACGAATGTGGGGGGCTCTACGCCAAAGACGTTGCCCTTGTAGGATACGATCTTGCACATCATTTCCTCTTTGACGAACTTGAAGCTGTCGGGCAGCTTGTCGCTGTTCAACGGCAGCATATCGAAGCTTTCCATATCCATAAAATAATACAGATCGCCGTCGTTGTAGGAATACTGCATATCCTTGCGCTCGATATACGCGTTCTCGAACTTATCGGTGGGGTTGAAGGTCTTTTCGATGACCGCGCCCGTGATGACGTTTTTGAGCTTGGTGCGCACGAAAGCGGCACCCTTGCCGGGCTTAACGTGCTGGAACTCAACGACCTGCAATACGTTGCCCTGACCGTCGTCAAACGTGATACCGTTCTTAAAATCGCCTGCTACTACCATGTGTGTTATACCTCCGAATTATAATCTATCCGATATAGGGGCGACGGTGCGCCCGCTTATTCACAATATATTTTACTATATTATGGCGTACTTTGCAAGGGGTTTTGCGAATTTTCTTGAAAAAGGCGGTAAATTTTTCTTTAAAAGTTTCCCCTGATGCGTTGACAAACCGTTTTTTTTATATTATAATATAACCTGTATATTTATCGAATAGAGGCAGGAGGGGAAATGCAGATGAAAAGCATGACGGGCTTTGGTCGCGCCGAGGCGGTCTTTGACGGCGGAAGCGTGACGGTGGAGCTTCGGTCGGTCAACAGCCGATTCCTTGATTGCGGCGTGCGTATCCCCCGCACGCTTGGCGCACTTGAACCGCGCGTGAAGCCCTATCTGCAATCCCGTGGGATTCTGCGGGGCAAGGTTGACGTCACGGTGAGCGCCGATCTGAACGGCGACCGGGAGGGGGCGCTTGCCCTTGACCGCAAGGCGGCAGCCGAATACATCGCGGCGTTGCGCGCCCTGCGCGATGAGTTCGGGGTTGCCGACGACATCAGCGTGATGCAGCTGGCACAGCGCGAGGAGCTGTTCGTGAAGGAGGGCAACGAGCTTGACGTTGAGCTTCTTTGGACGCACGTCCTTGAAGCGCTTGAAGCTGCGACCGACGGCTTTTTGCTTGCCCGCGAGGCAGAGGGCAAGCGGCTTGAAGCCGATATTCGGGAAAAATTACAAAGCATTCGCGAAGCCCTTGAACGGATCAAGGGGATCGCGTCGGGGGACGTCGCGCGTTATCGCGAGCGTCTGACCGCCCGCATGCGCGAAGCGCTTGCCGAGAGCGGCTACACCCCCGATGAAGGGCGGCTCCTCACCGAATGTGCGGTCTATGCGGATCGCATCGCCATTGACGAGGAGGTGGTGCGCCTTTCGTCCCATCTTGACTCCTTTGAGGAAATGGCAAAGGGCGAGGGAACGGGCAGAAAGCTTGACTTTCTGATGCAGGAAATGAACCGCGAAGCAAACACCATCGGCTCAAAATGTCTTGATGCCGCGGTGGCGCTTGAAGTGGTTGAGATCAAATGCACGCTGGAAAAGATCCGCGAGCAGATACAGAACATTGAATAAGAGGTGCAAACAATGAAATTCATCAACATCGGCTTTGGTAATATGGTGGCAGTGGACCGCATCGTGGCGCTGGTCAGCTCGGATTCCGCCCCCATCAAGCGTTTGATCCAGGACGCCAAGGACGACGGCCGTACCATTGACGTGACCTGCGGACGCCGCACGCGTGCGGTGATCATCACCGACAGCGAGCACGTGATCCTTTCCGCCATTCAGGCGGAAACCATCGCCAACCGTCTGGATGACGATACGCTGGAGGACGCTGACGACGACGAGGAGGCACAGGAGCCCTGACGGCTTCCTTTTTGAACAAAAATGGAACACAAGAACGGACTGCTGATCGTGGTATCGGGTCCTGCCGGCAGCGGCAAGGGCACGGTGCTTTCCGATCTGATCAAGGATAAAAACTACCGATACTCGGTATCGGCGACCACCCGTGCGCCGCGCCCGGGCGAGGTGGACGGTGTCAACTATCATTTCCTCACAAGAGAAGCGTTTGAAGCGCGGATCGAAAAGGGGGAAATGCTGGAATGGACCGAGTATTGCGGCAACTACTACGGCACGCCCAAAAAGGAAGCCGAGGAGGTGCTTGCAAGCGGCTGCAACCTCTTGCTTGAAATCGAGGTCGAGGGTGCTTGCAACGTCAAAAAGGTCTACCCGCAGGCGGTGACCATTATGCTGCTGCCCCCGTCCTTTGCCGTACAGGAGGCACGCCTTCGCGGACGCGGCACCGAAAGCGAGGAAAAGATCCTTGCGCGGCTTGCACAGACCAAAAACGAGATCACCCACGTGGGGGATTACGACTACGTGGTCTACAATCACGACGGTATGGCGGATAAGACCGCGGAGGATATCCGCGCCATCGTGCGCGCCGAGGAGTGCGCCGTACGGCGTCAGGGTGACGTCGCCGGCTCGTATTTCGGAAGCGCCGAATAAAATCACCCGTTTGTAAAAAAATATATTATCGACATAAAAGGAGTAATGAGAACATGATCTATCCCACCATTCAGGAATTGACGAAGGGCAATTACAACCGCTATCAGCTTGCAATCGCGACCGCAAAGTGCGCGCGACTGATCACCGATGAATACGTCAAGCAGCGCTCTGCGGCAGAAAGCGCGCTGACCGGCACGAAGGAGGGCTCGTCCTCCACCATCGCGTCGATGATCGATCCTGCGCTTGCAAACGAGAAGGCGGTGAAGAACGCCATCAACAGCATTCACAAGGGCGAGTACGAGATCGTGGACGCGCCCGAGGTGCAAGAGGACGAGATCCTGATCGAGGATTGACGGGGCAGATACGCTTGAAAAAGGTCATTTGACCGATCGACTGTAAAAAAAGGGGGGAAATACCATGCAGGAACGCTATGTAAAGGTCAGACTGCTGGACGCCCCCCTTTTTTTGGATAAAGAATATGATTACAGCGTGCCACAGGAGCTTTCGGGCGAGGTGCGCCCCGGCAGCTTTGTGACCGTGCCCTTTGGTGGCGGAAACCGCCGCCGCATGGGGCTGGTCGTCGCACAGACCGAGCGCGATCCCGCGCTTGCCGTTACCAAGCCCATTCACTCGGTCACAACGCCGCGCATCTCTCTTTCTTCGGAAATGCTGGGTTTGGTCGACTTTTTGCGCGAGCAGACGCTTTGCACCACGGGTGACGCGGTCCACGCGATGATCCCGTCGGGGGCGCTGTCCGGGCTTACCGAGCAATACCGCCGCACCGACAGGGCGGTGGGGGACGTGCGAAAGCTGTCGGTCAGCGAAGCTTTTTTGCTCTCGCATCTTGACAAGGTCGGGAAAGCGAGCGCCGATGCCCTGAAAAACCGATTTGGCGCCGAAACCGAGAAAGATCTTGCCCATTTGTGCCGCTTGCGCCTTGTTGCAAGAGAGCTTGCCGAAAAAAACGCCATGGCAGAGCGCGAGAGCGTGTATTTCTCGCTTGCCGTGTCGCGCGAGGTCGCCGAGGCGCTGATCGCGGGCAGCTTGAAAAAGCCCCGACTTGGCGAAAAGCAAAGGACGGCGCTCTCTCTTTTGTTGGAGGGTGAGATCACGGCAGAGCTGCTGCGGCAAAAGGGCTGCGGAAAGCAGCAGACCGACGCGCTGCTGGCGCACGGACTGATCGAAAGACGCGCCGAGCGCTGCTATCGAAACCCCTATGCCGTCCCCGAGGGGGACGCTACCCCCGATGCGCTGGTTCTCAATGAGGAGCAGCAGGCGGCGTTTGACAAGCTGGAACGCCTTGCGGGCGACGGCGAGCCCCACGGCGTGCTGCTGCACGGCGTGACGGGCAGCGGCAAGACCTGCGTGATGCTGCGCACCATTGACGAGATGCTGAAACGCGGGCGAGGTGTGATCGTACTGCTGCCCGAGATCGCGCTCACGCCGCAATCGCTTTCGATCTTTTGCTCGCGCTACGGCAACCGCGTTGCCGTGATGCACTCGGCACTGAATCCCGGTGAGCGTATGGATACCTATCACCGCGTTCTGGCGGGCGAGGCGGACGTGGTCGTTGGTACCCGTTCCGCGGTTTTTGCACCCGTGAAGAACCTTGGGCTGATCGTGATGGACGAGGAGCACGAGCACACCTATAAATCGGATATGAACCCCAAATACCACGCGCGGGACGTGGCGCGCTTCCGCTGCGCGCATCATAAGGCGACGCTGCTGATGTGCTCTGCCACCCCGTCGCTGGAAAGCTATCAGCGCGCCACCGAGGGGCGCTATACCCTGCTCAAATTAAAGCACCGCCACGCGGGCGCACAGCTGCCCGAGGTGCAGATCGCCGATATGCGCGGCGAGCCGGGCGGAGGAAACCTTTCCCCGCTTGGCGCACAGCTGACCGAGGCATTGAAGCGCAACGTGTCGGCAGGCGAGCAGGCGATCCTGTTCCTCAATCGCAGGGGCTACAATCACGTGGTGTCCTGCCGTTCCTGCGGCAAGGCGGTGACGTGTCCGTCTTGCAGCGTGTCGCTGACGTATCACGTGAAAAAGGGCACGTATGAGGACGGGTATATGGTCTGCCATATCTGCGGCAGACGGCAGCCACTGCCGCGGCTTTGTCCCTCCTGCGGCTCGGAGCATCTCGCGCGGCTGGGCTACGGCACGCAGCGCGTCGAGCAGGAGCTTGGCGAGCTGCTTACAGACGCCAAGGTGCTGCGTATGGATACCGACACCACGGGCACGCGTTTTTCCTACGACGAGCTGCTTGGCGCCTTCCGCCGTCACGAGGCGGACGTGCTGCTCGGCACGCAGATGGTGACCAAGGGGCACGATTTCCCGGACGTGACGCTGGTGGGTGTGCTGATGGCGGACGCGTCGCTCTATCTGGACGACTACCGCGCCTCGGAGCGCACCTTCTCAATGCTCACGCAGGTGATCGGCAGGGCAGGGCGCGCACAAAAGAAGGGCGTTGCGGTCATTCAGACCTGCAATCCCGATCACGACGTGATCCGTCTTTCCTGTCAGCAGGATTACGAAACCTTTTACGAGCGCGAGATCAAATTGCGGCGGCTGCTTGTTTTTCCGCCCTTTTGCGATATCGCGCTGCTCACGCTCTCGCACAGGGACGAGCGCGAGCTGATGCTTGCGGCAAAGGCGCTTTCCGACGAGCTTGCCCGACGCGTTGCGGGAACGTACAGCGACGTGAAGCTGATCGCCTTCGGACCGTTTGAAGCCCCCGTTTACCGTGCCGACGGTCAGTACCGTATGCGCATGGTGATCAAATGCAAGCTTACAAAGCGCACGCGGGCACTGTTTGCCGAGATCCTTTCGGTATTCCAAAAGCAGGGGAACGGCGTGCCGCTTTTGTCGGTCGATTTCAATCCGTCCGCGCTTTGACGGACGTGCATAACATAGGTGAGTGAAACCAAGGAGGAGCTATGGCTAAATTACAAATTCGCAAGATAGGGGACGAGGTGCTGCGCAAGGTCTGCCGCCCCGTTGAGGAGATCACCCCCCGTATTCTGACGCTGCTTGACGATATGACCGAAACGATGCGTGCCGCCGACGGCTGCGGACTTGCGGCACCCCAGGTGGGGATCTTACGCCGCATCGTGGTGATCGAGGTCGAGCAGGGAAAGGTGATCGAGCTGATCAATCCCAAGATCATCGCCACCGCGGGTGAGCAGGAGGGACCCGAGGGCTGCCTTTCCGTTCCGGGACGCCAAGGCGTCGTCAAGCGCCCGCGGCACGTAACGGTGCGGGCGACCAACCGCCACGGCGAGGTGTTTGAAATGAGCGGCTCGGATCTTCTGGCACGGGCGTTTTGCCACGAGCTGGATCATCTGGACGGCAAGCTCTATGTGGATCGTGCCACCTATATGGAGGATTGACATCGTGCGGATTTTGTTTATGGGTACCCCCGAATATGCTCTTTTTTCCTTGAAGGCACTAGTCGAAGCGGGGGAAACTATCATTGGTGCTGTAACGCAGCCCGACAAGCCGAAGGGCAGAGGGTACGAGCTTTGTCCGCCCCCTGTGAAGGTCTATGCGATTGAGCAGGGGATCCCTGTTTTTCAACCCCAGACCTTCAAAAACGGCGCATTCGACGCGGAGCTCGCGGCGCTTGCCCCCGACCTCATTGTCGTTGTGGCGTATGGCAAGATCCTGCCGCAATCGGTGCTGGATATGCCAAAATACGGCTGCATCAACGTGCACGGGTCGCTGCTGCCCGCCTATCGCGGCGCCGCCCCGATGCAGCGCGCGATCATGGAGGGTATGACCGAAACGGGTGTCACCACCATGCAGATGGCGGCAGGGCTTGACACGGGCGATATGCTGGTGGCGGTCAAGGTGCCGATCGGTGAAAATGATAATTTTAAGGATATTCACGATAAGCTCGGTGCGGCGGGTGCCGAGGCACTGCTGCAAACTCTCGCGCGCTTGCGCGAGGGGACGCTTACGGCGATCCCGCAGGACGATGCCCTTGCCACTTATGCCGCCAAGATTGAAAAGGCGGACTGCGTGCTTGATTTTTCCAAAAACGCGAAGGCGCTGCACGATCAGATCCGTGGGCTTTCCCCCTTTCCGCTTTCCTTTACACACACGCCCGACGGAAAGCTGCTTAAAGTGATCGAAAGCCGCGTCGGTGACAAAAAGGCACCTGACGGTGTGGATTTTGGCACTGTTTTGGCGTTGGAGGACACCGTTACCGTCACTTGCGGAGAGGGCACGACCATTGAGCTTTTGCGCGTTTTGCCCGAGGGCAAGGGACGCATGAGTGCCGCCGATTATATCCGAGGCAGGCGGCTTCGTACGGGCGATAAACTCGGATAAGAAAGTAGAGGTATACCATGCTGTTTGGCTGGTTTTGGTTCGATTGGACGATCCTGATCGTCATTCCGGGCTTCTTGCTGACGCTTTGGGCGCAGTTCAAGGTCAAGTCCACCTTTTCCCGCTATACGAGGGATCTGTTGCCCACGTATATGACGGGCGCTGCGGTGGCGCGTCGAATGTTGGACGCAAACGGGCTTTCCCATATCCCCGTTGAGATCGTTCGCGGCCATCTTTCCGATCATTACGATCCGCGCCGCAAGGTGCTGCGCCTTTCCGAGGCGGTCTACCACGGCAATAACGTGGCGGTGGTGGGCGTTGCCGCGCACGAGGCGGGGCACGCCTTGCAGGATGCGCACGGCTACGTGCCGTTGCGCTTTCGCATTGCGCTTGTGCCGGTCTGCAATCTCGGCTCCAACCTTGCCATGCCCTTGTTCTTTATCGGGCTTTTGATGGCGGGGCTTTCGACCTTTGCCGACTGGTTGATGCTGGCGGGTATTGCCGCCTTCTCGCTTTCGGTGTTTTTTCAGCTTGTCACGCTGCCCGTTGAATTTAACGCAAGCCGCCGCGCGCTGCGCTGCCTTGAAGGGTCTGGCACGATGACAAACGAGCAGTTGAGGGGCTCACGCAAGGTGCTTTCCGCTGCGGCAATGACCTACGTGGCGGCACTTGCCGTCGGGCTGCTCAGCTTACTGCGCCTTTTGCTGATCGCGATGAGCGCGTCCTCGCGCGAGAGAAGATGATGCGTACCGATGCGGGCGATCCCCGTGCGCTTGCCTTGGAGCTGCTGCTGCGTTGTGAGGCGGCGGGGCAATACGCAAACCTTGCGCTGGACAGTGCCCTCACGCGCGAGCGCGCGATGTCGGGGGTGGATAAAGCCCTTTGTACGGCGCTTTTTTATAGCGTGATCGAGCATCGCATCACGCTGGATCATGTCATCAACGGGCTTTCCTCGATCGCACCCGCCGCCATTGAGCAACGCGTGCGTATGATCCTGCGAATGGGGCTTGCACAGCTTTTGTATTTTGACCGAATTCCCGATCATGCCGCGATCCACGAGGCGGTGGAGCAAACGCCAAGGCGCAGCAAGGGCTTTGTCAATGCCGTTTTGCGTTCGTTTTGCCGAAACGGAAAAAAGGTCAGTTACCCCGATGAAAAAAACGAGCCCATACGCCACCTTTCGGTGCGCTACTCGGTGCCCGAAGCACTTGCCGAGGCGCTTGTGCGAAGCTACGGCTTTGCGCGCGCCGCGTCGATCCTTGCCGCGTTTGAGCGCGTTAAGGGCGTGACGGTACGGGTAAACACGTTGCGCTATACAAGGGAAGGATTTGTCGAGAAATTTGGCGGCGTTGCCGTGAATATCGCCCCCAACGGGGTGCGTTTTGACGATCTTTCCGCCGTTTCGGGGGCACTTGAAGCGGGGGATTGCTTCGTGCAGGACGAGGCGTCGCAGATCTGCGTCGAGGCGCTTGGTGCGAAAGAAAACGAGCGTGTGCTTGACCTTTGTGCAGCCCCCGGCTCCAAGTCCTTTGGCGCTGCGCTTTGTATGGCAAACACGGGCGAGGTCAAAAGCTTTGACCTGCACGAAAACAAAATTTCCCTCATTCGCCGCGGCGCCGAAAAATTGGGGCTTTCCAATATCACCGCAGCCGCCGCAGACGCAAGGGGGGCAGACCCCGAGATTTTGGGGCAGTTTGATCGCGTGATCTGCGACGTGCCCTGCTCGGGCTACGGCGTGCTTGCCAAAAAACCCGACATACGCTATAAGGATTTTTCGCTTGCGGCGGGGCTTGTGCCTGTGCAGGCGGCAATTTTGGAAAGCGCCGCCCGTTGCGTAAAGAATGGCGGTGTGCTGGTCTATTCCACCTGTACGCTTCTCGTCGATGAAAACGAAGTGCAGGTGCAGGCGTTTCTGAACCGTCACTCTGAATTTTCGATCGAGCCCTTCACGGTCGGTGAGGCGGTGTTTGAGGGTATGGTGACGCTTGCGCCCGATACCCACGGCACCGATGGCTTTTTTATCGCAAAATTGCGCAAAAAGGATAACACGTAATGGAAAAAGTTGAACTATTGGCGCTCTCCCCCGTCGAGCTGCAAGAGCTGCTTGTATCGATCGGAGAGCCGAAATACCGCGCGGGGCAGATCTTCCCCCAATTACATAAGGGGCTGTCCCCCGCACAAATGACCAATATCGGCAAGCTCACGCGCGAGCGGCTTGCCGAGGTCACGGATTACCACTTGCCAAAGGTCAAGCGCAAGCTTGTTTCCGCCCTTGACGGCACGATCAAGTATCTGTTTGAGCTTGCCGACGGCAACTGCGTCGAGAGCGTGCTGATGCAGTACGAGCATGGGCTGACCATTTGCATCTCCACACAGGTCGGGTGTAATATGGGGTGCAAATTCTGTGCCTCGACCATTGGCGGCAAGGTGCGCAACCTTACCGCGGGCGAGCTGCTGGGACAGGTGATCGCCGCCGCGAAGGATTCGGGCAAGATCATCGGCGGCATCGTGATGATGGGTATTGGCGAGCCATTGGATAATTTTGATGCCGTTGTGCGCTTTCTTGCGCTTGTGAACTGCCCCGAGGGGCTTAACATCGGTTACCGTCACATTTCGCTTTCCACCTGTGGGCTTGTCGATCGCATCGACCGTCTTGCCGAGTTGAAGCTGCCCATCACGCTGTCGATCTCGCTACACGCCGCTGACGACGAAACGCGCTCGGCGATCATGCCGATCAACCGCAAATACAACGTCGCCGCCCTGCTTGCGTCTTGCAAACGCTATTTTGTGGCAACGGGCAGGCGTATTTCCTTTGAATATACACTGATCGCGGGCAAAAATGACTCGCGCGAGGACGCCGAAAAGCTCGCGCTGCTCCTCAACCGCAGCTTGCGAACACGGCAGGAGTCGATGCCCATTCACGTCAACCTGATCCCCGTCAACGAGGTGAAGGAAAGCGGATTTGTGCGCTCGGGTGCAAGGGCAGTGAAGGCGTTCGCCGCGATTTTGGAGAAAAACGGGATCCGTGCGACGGTCCGCCGCACCTTGGGTGCGGATATCAACGCCTCGTGCGGACAGCTGCGAAAGGAAACCGCCGAAAAGGCGGCAAAAGAATGAATATCCCCCAAAACGGGTAAGATAAGAGCAGTTTTTGAAAGGATCCTGCTCTATGTCGAAAAAAACGAAACGCAAAGAAAAAAGCAAGAAGAAAAGCACGGTAAAGCGGCTTGTGGTCGCCAATCTGATCGCGGCGCTGGCGCTGCTCACGGTCACGGTGGTGACGCTGTTTGCCTTGGGATTGCTTGACAGCATTTTTGCCTTCATATTTTAATTTGAACAGGAAAGAAACGATGCAATACGAAGAAGTAGGAAAACTGATCAGGGGTGTTGGCGGGCTTTATGAGATCGCGCTGCAAGCGGGCGAAACGCCGCTTTCGGGGCAGAGCGTGACCGCCCGTGCCAAGGGAAATTTCCGCCACGAGGGGGTAAAGCCCCTGGTGGGTGACACGGTACGCGTTTCCTTTGACGAGAGTGCGCTCGGGCGCGACGAAGCGGGAAGTGTCTGCTCGTTTGCCGACGGCGGAGGCATCGTTATTGAGGAGATCTTGCCCCGCAGAAACGCCCTGATCCGCCCGCCTATGGCAAATCTTGACTATCTGTTTATCACCTTTGCCGCCGCTCACCCCGCACCCTCACTTGAAACGGTGGACAAGCTGATCTCGATCGCCGAGCATAACGGCATCGAGCCCGTGATCGTGATCGGCAAGTGTGACGTTGCCCCCGAATACGCCGAGGAACTGCAAAAAACTTATACCGTTTCGGGCTTTTCCGCCTTTTTACTATCCGCCACGACAGGCAAGGGCGTTGGGGAATTGCGGCTCTTTATTGATGAGCATTTGGCAGGTAAGACCGCCGCGTTTGCGGGCGCTTCGGGTGTCGGAAAATCCACTTTGTTGAATGCTTTGTTTCCCGATCTTTCGCTGCAAACGGGCGAGATCAGCCGCCGCATTGAACGCGGAAAGCACACCACAAGACGCGTCGAGCTATACCCCATTGAAGCGCCCTGCGATGCATATATTGCCGATACACCCGGGTTCAGTATGCTGGATTTCGTGCGCTTTGAGTTCTTTAACCGTGACGATCTGCCCTCTACCATGCGCGAATTCGCGCCTTACAATGGTCAGTGTCGCTACAAGAAATGTACTCATACCCGCGAGGAGGGCTGCGCGATCCTTGCGGCGGTAAGGGAGGGCGCGATCCCGCAAAGCCGCCACCAAAGCTTTGTTGCTATGTTTGACGCGCTGAAAAATAAGCACGAATGGAGCCACAAACCGTGAGAGCATACATATACGTGGGCGGCGCGATCGATGCCGCGGGCATCACCGATCACCCCAAGGGTGACGATCTTTTGATCGCCGCAGACAGCGGCTTTGACAACGCCAAAGCACTTGGTGAAAAGCCGTCGATCCTTGTGGGGGATCTTGATTCGATCAAAGAAAAAAAGGTGCCGGACGGGGTGGAGATTTATAGAGTTCCCGTCGAAAAGGACCTGACCGACACCCAGCTTGCCGTCGAGCTTGCGCTCTCCAAGGGCGCGCGCGACATCGTGATCATCGGTGGGCTTTCGGGGCGGCTCGACCACACGCTCTCTAACCTCGGTATCTTGGAGCATCTTGCAGATCTTGGCTGCCACGGTGTCATCACCGACGGCTTCAACCGTGCGCGTTTCCTTCGAAACGGCAGCACCCTGATCCCACGCGGCGCGTACACGTACCTGTCCCTGCTTGCCGCGGACAAGGTCGTCAAGGGCGTTGAGATCGACGGCGTCAAGTATCCGCTCAAAAACGCGAAGCTTGCCCGCGCGCATCAGTTCGCCGTGAGCAACGAGCTCACGGGCAACTGCGCCTTCATCTGCGTGAAAAAGGGCAGTATTTATATCATCGAATCGAAATAAACGTCACAAAAGCGCGGTCTGCGAAATTTCGCAGACCGCGCTTTTGCTTTGAAAAAAAGCACCCGCTATGCCTTATTTGCGGCGCGGAACGTGGAATATACGACGCAGCAGCGGAGCTAAAAAGCCGGGGGATCTCATCAGAACGATCTTCATAATCAGCACTCCTTACTATGTTGGGTTTGGGAAAGAGAAATTCCTACGGCAAGCAGGACAGACGCTCCAAGGAAACAGAAAAATGCTCTGGGCAGGATCAGCGCACACACCACACCTGCGCCGAAGGCGGTCAGCAGACGGGCGTTTTTTTGTTCTGATACGATGGGCAGCAAAGGCGACACCTCCTTTTGCTAATAGGATATGCACCGCCCTTGAAAAACGCTCATACGCTATGAGTGAGGTGAGGAAATATGTGTTCGATCAACGGGTGGATAAATTTTAGGGACCCCGGTGCCGTTCGGGGCGAGGAGGTCGCCGCCGCAGGCGCGCGCCTTGCGCGCCGCGGCCCTGATGCCAGCGGCGCGTTTTTTGCTCCCGGCGTGGGGCTTTATCACAATCGGCTTGCTGTGATGGATCCCAAAGGCGGCGCGCAGCCCATGCGCGCGCATTACAGGGGACAATGGTACACCATTGTTTATAATGGGGAGATCTACAATTCGGGCGAGCTGCGCTTGGATCTTGCAGCCAAGGGCGCGGTCTTTCAAAGTGACTGTGATACCGAAACCGTGCTGTGGAGCTATATTCTGTACGGCGAGGACTGCCCCAAACATCTCAACGGTATTTTCGCGTTTGCCGTGTACGATCCAAGGGAAGAAAAGGTATTTTTTGCCCGTGACCGTCTTGGCGTAAAGCCGCTTTTTTACTACCGTTCCGGGGCTAATTTTTATTTTGCTTCCGAGATAAAGGCGCTTTTCGCGCACAAAGAGATCGCCCCCGCGATCGACCGCGAGGGGCTGTGGCAGCTCTTTTACCTCACGCCCGTGACGCTGCCGGGAAGTGGCGTGTTCCAAGGCGTGAGGGAGCTGCTGCCCGCACACGCCGCCCGCGTGACGAGGAAGGGCTTTGAGGAGTGGTGCTATTGGCAGCTCACGGCAAGGGAATGCCGTGACGATGCCGCTACCGCCGTCGCCACGGTACGGGAGCGGTTTTGTGATGCCGTGAAGCGTCAGCTTTCCAGCGACGTGCCGCTGGCGGTCCTATTGTCGGGGGGGCTGGATTCCTCGGCGATCACGGCGGTGGCGGCGGAGCATATTCATGGGAGCGGCGGACAGCTTTCGACCTATTCCTTTGAATATGAAGGGAACAAGGAAAATTTTCACGCGACGCTGTTTCAGCCGCAAGGGGACGATGCCTTTGCCGCCGATCTTGCGGCGGCGCTGGGTACCGATCACACCGTGCTGACCGCACCCACCGACGAGGTGGCAAATGCGCTTACCGACGCGACGCTTGCCCGCGATCTGCCGGGGCAGGCGGATATCGATTCCTCGCTCTTGTATTTCTGCCGCGAGATCAAAAAGCGGCACACGGTATTACTTTCTGGCGAATGCTCGGACGAAATTTTCGGGGGATATCCGTGGTTTTACCGCCCCGAAATGCTTCATCGCGACTTCTTCCCGTGGCTGCACGATCCGACCACCCGTATCGGGCTGTTTGATGACAGCATCACCCACGCCGCACAGGGGCTTGCCTATCTGCGAGAGGTCTGCCGCAGGAGCTGCGAGGAATGTCCCGTGCTTGACGGCGAGTGCGACGCCGACCGCACCGCACGGATCGCCACCTTTTTGTCCACGCGGTATTTTATGGCGAATCTGCTCTCGCGCAAGGACCGCATGAGTATGTATAGCGCCGTGGAGGTGCGTGTGCCCTTTGCCGATCATCGCATTTTGGAGTACGTGTTCAACGTTCCTTGGGCAATTAAGTACGGGAACGGGGTGGAAAAATCGCTATTGCGACACGCGATGCAGGGATACCTGCCCGACCGCGTGCTTTGGCGCAAAAAGAGTCCTTATCCCAAAACACACAACCCCGCCTATGAAAAAAGAGTGCGGCAGATGCTAAGCGAACGCCTTTCGCAAAAAGGGGGATTTCTTTCGGAGTATGTGAATCGCCGTCGCTTGCAGGAGCTGCTTGACGGCGAAAACGGCACCTGGTTCGGGCAGCTGATGGGGCGCCCGCAGCTGATCGCGTGGCTGTGCCAGCTTGACGATTGGTTCCGTATGTATGACGTAAAATTGGTGTAAATCGGTGCCTTTCGTATCCTCCAAGCGCCGAACGTTTTCACTCGGCGCTTGGAGGGCCACGGTCAAATTTCACAAAAGACTCTTGCAATTTGTCGACCGAGGGATTATAATAAAAACAATGCAGCGCGCGATGCGCGGTAAAAAGGAGGAAAAATATGAAAGATTGGCTTGTAAATCTGTGGGAAACAATGAAAAACACTGTTATGGCAAATTGGCACACGGTGCTCAGATTTGTGCTGGTGCTGGTGCTTGGCGCGATCGTTATCCGCGTGGCGGTTTCGATCGTTCGCAAGCTCCTCAACGGCGAAAAGTCCAAGCTGAAGGGCGCGGCGGGCAACTTCCTTGTGTCGCTTGTGAAGGCGGCGCTGGTGTGCCTGTACGTGATCATTTTGCTCGCGACGCTTGGCGTTGACACGACCTCGCTTGTCGCGATTTTCAGCGTGCTGACCTTGGCGATCTCGCTATCGGTACAGGGCGTGATCTCGAATCTGGCTTCGGGCATCATGCTGGTCGTCACAAAGCCCTTTGAGGAGGGTGATTTTGTTGACATCGGCGGCACTTCGGGCGTTGTCGAGTCGATCAAGATCACCTCGACTAAGCTGACTACGGCCGATAACAAGGTCATCACCATTCCTAACAGCACGGTAACATCCTCGAATATCACAAATTACAGCACCAAGGAAACCAGACGTCTGGACCTCACCTTCTCGGTGGCATACGGCTCGGACGTGGAAAAGGTTAAGGAAATCATTCTTGGCGTGATCGCAAAGCACAGTGAGATTCTGGATACCCCCGCACCGATGGTGCGCCTTTCGGAGCACGGTGCAAGCTCGCTTGATTTTGTCACCCGTGTGTGGGTGAAGCAGGCGGATTATTGGCCCGTGAACTTCGACCTCAAAGAGGAGGTCCTTGCCGCGTTTGACGCAGCGGGTATCTCGGTACCGTTCCCGCAGCTCGATGTACATATGGTCAAGTAAGTGTTCGAACAAAAAACGGCGGAAGCAGCGCTTTCCGCCGTTTTTTTGTTGTTGTGCAAACGGTCGTACCGCCCTCTTGCAAATTCCCATAAAATGAGGTATAATATATCAGCTATAATATTTCTGTAAGATAAAAGGACGCAATTATGGACCAAAGAACGAGAAAAGAAATAGAACGCCGCCGCACCTTTGCGATCATTTCGCACCCCGACGCGGGTAAGACGACGCTCACCGAAAAGCTGCTGCTTTACGGCGGCGCGATCCAATCGGCGGGCTCGGTGAAGGGCAAGCAGAGCGACAAGCACGCCGTTTCCGACTGGATGGAGCTGGAAAAGCAGCGCGGCATTTCGGTTACCTCGTCGGTGATGCAGTTCTGCTACAATGACTACTGCATCAACATTCTGGATACCCCCGGGCACCAGGATTTCTCGGAGGATACCTATCGCACGCTGATGGCGACGGACAGTGCCGTCATGGTGATCGACGCGGCGAAGGGCATCGAGCCGCAGACGCGAAAACTCTTTCACGTATGCGCCAAACGCGGTATTCCGATCTTCACCTTCATCAACAAAATGGACCGTGAGGCGCGTGATCCCTTTGACCTTCTGGACGAGCTGGAACGCGAATTCGGCATCGGCACTTATCCGATGAACTGGCCCATCAGCTGCGGCGTGACCTTCAAGGGCGTATACGACCGCCGCGCGCGGGCGATCCACACCTTTGACAATTTTCACGGCGGACGCAACCGCTTGAACGTGATCGAATGTGACATATCCGATACAGAGAAGCTGGACGGGCTTATCGGTGAGAATCTGCGCGAGGAGCTTTGCGAGCAGGTGGAGCTGCTGGACGGCGCGAGCTTTGATTTTGACGCGGACGCGATCTCGCGCGGCAAGCTCTCGCCCGTGTATTTCGGCTCGGCGCTCAACAACTTCGGCGTGGAGGATTTTTTGGAGGGCTTTTTGGAAATGACCACGGCCCCCCTGTCCCGTGACTCGGACGCAGGAACGGTCACCCCGTTTGACGAGGGCTTTTCGGCGTTCGTGTTCAAGATCCAAGCCAATATGAACAAGGCACACCGCGACCGTATCGCGTTTTTGCGTATCGTATCGGGAAAATTTGAACGCGGCAAGGAATACTATCACGTGCAGGGCAAGCGACCGATCAAGCTCTCGCAGCCCCAGCAGATGATGGCACAGGAGAGAGAGGGCGTTGAAGAAGCGTTTGCGGGCGATATCATCGGCGTGTTCGATCCGGGCATCTTTTCCATCGGCGACACGGTTTGCACCAAGGAAAGCAAGGTGACCTTTGCGGGTATTCCCACCTTCGCACCCGAGCATTTCGCCATGGTCGAGCAGATCGACTCGATGAAGCGCAAGCAGTTTGCCAAGGGTATGGATCAGATCGCCAAGGAGGGCGCGATCCGTATCTTCTTCGAGCCCGACGGCGGCTTTGAGCGCGTGGTGGTTGGCGTCATCGGCGTTTTGCAATACGACGTGCTGAAATTCCGTATGGAAAGCGAATACGGCGTGAAGTATCTCCACAGCGCGCTGCCGTTCCAATTCATTCAGCGCATCGCCAATGAGGAGATCAATATCGCCACGCTCAACCTCGCCTCGGACACCAAGGTCGTGCGCGACGTGTTTGGACGTTACTATCTGCTGTTCACAGGGCAGTGGAGCATCAAATGGGCGATCGATAACAACCCCACGCTTTTGCTGGAGGATTTTGACCGCATCTGACCACCACCCAAAAGGGCTATGCCCTTTATTGACAAATGGTGGCATTTGTGATATACTGTGATAAATCGATTTTGGAAAGGAGAGTGCGTTATGCTGTTCTGTCGGACCTGCGGCGTCAAGCTGCCTGAGGAAGCTTCTTATTGCCCCAACTGCGGTATGGAGCTCAATGAAGAAAACATTGGCGACACGCCCGAGATCCCGCAATCGCTCGGGAAGCACGCTTACGTCACCGAATATTCTCCTTCCTACAAAAAGTGGCGGCTCAGCGCCGCGCATTTTCTGTTCATGATCCCGCTGCTCATCATCGCGGGCTTCATCGGTATGGTGGTGACGGCGCTTGTGGCAGATCCCGCCGTTCCGGCACGTCCCGAGGTCGAGCTGTTTTGCGAGGGGCTGACGCCCGTTATGGTCGACAACGGCACCGACCAACCGCTTTGGGGTTACATCAACGGCAACGGCGAGCAGGTGATCGAGGCACGCTTTGACGAGGTGTCTGATTTCGGTGAAAACGGTTATGCTGCGGTCTGTTACGCAGGGCATTGGGGCTTCATTGATCGCAAGGGTGAATTCGTGATCCAGCCCGTCTATGAGGCGGCGCAGAATTTTGGCGAGCACGACTATGCACCGATCAAGGCAAACGGCTCGTGGGGATATATCGACGAAACGGGCGCGCTTGTCATCAATCCGCAATTTGACAGCGCCTGCGCCTTTACCGAAAACGGTCTTGCCCTGATCCAGATCGGGGGAAAATACGGATATATCAACCGCAAGGGTATTTATGTGATCGAGCCGCAATACGACAACGCGCAAAGCTTTGGCGTGGACGGCTATGCCGCGATCTATACCTTTGGAAAATGGGGCATGATCGATAAAAGCGGCGAATATGTCTTCAATCCGCAGTTTGACGCGCTGTATCCCTTTACCGAAAACGGACTTGCACTGGTCGAAAAGGACGGCGCTTACGGTTACATCAATCTGGAAGGTATATATGCGATCGCGCCAAGCTATGAGCAGGCGTACCCCTTTGGGGAAAACGGGCTTGCGTTGGTCAAATCGAATGGAAAATTCGGTTTCATCAACAGCAGCAATACCTACGTGATCGAGCCCGTGTTCGATCTTGCGCTGCCCTTTGACGACGACAACAGTCTTGCGGCGGTCTGCCCCGACGCGGAAAGTGGCTTGTGGGGGTACATTGATTATTACGGAAAATACGTGATCGATCCCTCGTTCGAGCAAGCGGGCTCGTTCCACAGCGGTGTTGCCGCCGTGAAGGACGATGAGGGCTGGCTCTATATTGACAAAGGCGGCAAGGAGCAGTTCCGTCCCGACGCCGCGTGCGCACATGTCACGCGTTTCACCGAGGACGGCTACGCCGTGCTGTTTTATAAGGAAGAGGACGGCAAGCTCCTTTATCGCATCGTCAATAAGAAGGGGCAGTTCGTCGGGGACGGCGATTTTTCGATGATATCGCTTCAAGTGTTGGTCCAGCTGCTTGTCTTGGATTGACGGTTATATGCAAAAAAGCTCCGCGCGAAAGCATTCGCGCGGAGCTTTTTTGCTTGCCCACCAGAGCAGGGAGCTTAAATGTTTTGGCGCGGAAAAAGCAAAACGGTATCGCTTTTTTGCGCCAAAATGTCCCAAAACCCGCCAAGCCGTGTAGATCGCGAGACGAGAACCCTGTATATTACAAGGCGGTGCCCTGCCGATCGCTTTACTGCTCCCAACGTCCTTCACCCCGTCCCGAGACAAGTCGATCGGTACGGAAAGGGAGGTCTGCAAACCACGTCGGACCTTCCGGGCTCCATATCACGCGTGTAGGCTCCACAAACACGATTATCACGCACTCAGCAGGCGTTTTTCATTTTTTATTTTGCGTCGTAATCGATCTCCTCGGAGAACAGATCGTCAAAATAATCGGCAACGTCGTCAAACTCGTCGTCATCGTCGATCGAAACAAGCGACTCCTCGCCGTTTTCCACAACGCCCTTGAGGATCACATACTCGCAGAACTCGTCTTCCTTTTCGTTTTCCTCGGCGGGGATCATGGCGTAGTAGGTCACGCCGCCTCTTTCACAAGTGCCGATCAGCTCGAACTCGTGCTCGTTGCCCTCTTCATCTTGCAGGGTGTAGATCTCAACCTCTGCCTCTTGCATCTTCTTTTCGTCCATTATCAGTCACCTCTTTTGCGGTTTTCTGCTTTTATTGTACCCGATTTTGTGCAAAAAGTCAAGGGGCATCGCGCGATTTCCAAAAAGCCAACTTTTTCTTTGGTCAAAAGGGGAGGAGGAGCGATCGTGCCGCGTGTCTGACAGCGTGCGGTGCTTTGTAGCAAAAAGTGAAAAAAACGCGCCCCGTTTGTGGCTTAATTTGCAAACGGAGCGCTTGTTTTGTCTTTGGGGGAGGGGCTTCTCATCGTTTTGTTGCGCGTTAATTTCCCCAATATTTACGGTCAAGACTGCGCAGCTGGATCGCCTCGGCAATATGCGGCGCGCGAATGATCTCGCTGCCCTCCAGGTCGGCGACCGTGCGCGCCACGCGCATGATGCGGTCGTAACCTCTGGCGGAAAGCCCCATACTGTCGTAAGCGCCGCGCAAAAGTGCTGTCGCTGCGCTGTCCGCCGTGCAGTATTTGCGAATGCCCGCGGCGTCCAGCTGCGCGTTGCAGAAGATGCCCTTTTCCGATGCCATACGCTCGGCGGCGACGGCTCTGGCGCGGATCACGCGCGCTCTGACCTGGGCAGAGGTTTCGGCATTTGCTTCCTTTGCCGAAAGCTCGTCGTAGGAAAGGGAGGGAAGCTCGACCTCAATGTCGATGCGGTCAAGCAGCGGACCGCTGATGCGCGATACGTAGCGCTTCACGTCGTTTGGCGAGCAGGTGCATGCCTTAGTGGGGTGACCGAAATAGCCGCAGCGGCAGGGGTTCATCGCGCCCACCAGCATAAACGAGCAGGGGAAGGTCACCCGACCGCTGGCACGGGTGATGGTGACGCGGCGATCCTCCAAGGGCTGACGCAGGGTGTCGGTCACGGTCTTGGGAAATTCGGGCAGCTCGTCCAAAAACAGCACCCCGTTGTGCGCAAGTGAAACCTCACCGGGGGTAGGGTTTGCGCCACCGCCCACAAGACTGACCGCCGACATGGTGTGATGGGGCGAGCGGAAGGGACGCGCCGACAGCAGCGATTGCGACGCTTGCAGCGTGCCCGCCACCGAATGGACCTTGGTGGTTTCGATCGCCTCGTCAAAGGTGAGGGGCGGCAAAATGGTGGGCAGGCGCTTCGCGAGCATCGACTTGCCCGTGCCGGGCGGTCCGATCAAAAGAATATTGTGTCCGCCGGCAGCGGCGATCTCCATGGCGCGCTTTGCCATAGATTGACCTCTCACGTCGGCAAAATCAAGCGTGCTGTGCAGCACCGCGTCCGCGAAGGAGGCGTGATCCGCTTGCGTTGGCGCGATGCGCTGCTCGCCGTTCAGGTGTGCCACAAGGGTACGCATATCCGTGAGGGGGTAGACCGTGATGCCCGCGACAGCCGCCGCCTCGGCGGCGTTTTCGGCAGGCACGAAGATCTCGGTAAGCCCTGCCTCTTTTGCCGCAACGCACATCGAAAGCGCGCCGCGCACGGCGCGGATACCGCCCGAAAGCGACAGCTCGCCAAGGAAGCAAGCCCTTGAAAGATCCGCGGTGTGGCGAATGATGCCCGCGCACCGAAAGATACCCGTAAGGATCGCCACGTCAAAGGCGGAGCCCTCCTTTTTGCGGTCGGCGGGCGCTAAATTCACGGTGATGGTGTGGGCTGGGAAGCGAAAGCCGCTGTTGTAAGCGGCGGTGCGAACGCGTTCCTTTGCCTCCTTGACGGCAAGATCGGGCAGTCCCACGATCTCAAAATTGCCAAGGCGCTCCTGCGCGTCACATTCCACGCTGACGATAAAGCCGTCGATGCCGGCAATCCCTGCACTGTATACGGTGGATAGCATGGTATCACGTCCTTTCCTGTTGCTTTTTTCAGTATAGCACAATTTTTTTCCTTTTGCAAGGCGGCGTGTGATTTCGCTTTCCTCTTGCTTTTTTTTGCCGAATGTGGTACAATAGGCGCATAGAAATGCAGGAGGTAGCGATGAAACGGTTTTTCGTGTTTTTTGTCCTGACCTTTGGATCGATCATACTGTTATCGCTTGGTGCATCTGCCGAGTCGCGCACCGCGATCTTCTATAACGGAACAAGTGAGGTGGAGCGCGTCGACATCGACGCAAACGGTGCGCTCTCTTTGCCCCAAGGCGTCGATATGGGTGCCAAGAAATTTGTGGGCTGGGCTGTGAGCGTTGACGGCGCGGAGCGCCTTTGTGCCGCGGGCGATGACTTTTCGGACGCCGCGGGCAGGGGTGACCTTGCGTTTTATGCCGTTGGCGTGGAGGTCAGAACGCTGACGGGTGCGGCGGTGACCTGTGCTGCGCCAACGCAGCTGCGCTTTGACGGCGCGGTGTCGCTTGCTGATTACAACCGCCTTACGCAGCTGGTGGGTGAGGCGGGCGTCAGATGCGGCGTGCTGATCGCGCCCTATGTGGCGTCGAACGCCGTTGCCTTCGATCACGGCAGCGACGTTGAGGGGCTGCTTGATCGCCCCGCCGATGCGTTTTTGTATACCGCCGGGGCGCTTGGCGTTTTCGGGGGCAAAAGCGGCGAGATCGGGGGCGAGGCGCTGCTGGAAAAATATTGCGGCAGAGCGTACCTGACGGTCACATTTGGCGGAAAAACGCATACCGTTTACGCCGATTACAGCTTGGAGGACCACGTACGCAACGCGCACGGCGTCACCGCCTGCGCCTTTGAGGATCGCGCCTCTGCCGCCACGGCAAGCCACGCCAATTTGACGGCGGACGGCTGCTATTCCCCCTACACCGCCGAGCAGCTGCAAGCCCTTCGTGCGCGCTTGGATCAGGTGGTCTACGTCAGCATCAACGACGGCGTGCTTGGCAAGTATTCGCTGGACCATTTCACCTTTTACGATTTTAACACCGCGCATTACGTGTCGCCCTATCGGTTGGATCGCGTGATCGCGGACGACAGAGATAACCCAACGGGGTACGACGTTTACGTTGTTGTAGGCGAGGACGGAGCCGACTTCAACACCGTGACCGCTTACTATATAGGCGGCTCCTACGCGCCGCCAAAGCGCGCGGAGGAATGGAAGACCGACGGAATTTATATCAGGCACAAAAATTAACCTTTGACAAGAAGCGCTCGGCTGCGCGCAGCCGAGCGCTTCTTCTGTTTTGCCGCCAATTTTGCTTTGTTTTTTCTTCGCAAAAATCATTTTTGACACCTTGCACAAATTTTGTGATTTGTTTTGCTCAAATGTCACAAAGGGGCACAAAAAAAGTTGATTTTTTTGAATTTTATTTGATGGAAACGGTTGACAAAGGAAGGTGCACTATTATATAATAAATGCAAAGGCCGCGCGCCCTCTTTGGCATAGCTATACCATTTGCGAAGCGAGGGACGGTGCAAAGGTCAAAGCGCTCCCGTGTGCGGTTGCGTGCGGGATACAAGCGAAATCATTTTTCAAGCGGGGGACGGCAACGTACCCCAAAAGGAGGCAAAAATGAAAGTTACATGGAAGAAAGTACTTCTTCTCGCTCTGTTCGTGCTTGTGCTCACGGCACTTTTTGTCGTTGGCGCATCTGCGACGGTAACGGACACCCAAGAGAGCACGTCCGTTGCTTCCTACACGGACGCAAGCGACGCTACGAAGTACAC
>JAGAMJ010000051.1 GCA_017624795.1 Clostridia bacterium | reverse complement strand
GCTGATATTCCCCGAATTGGCAGCCCTTCAAGGTATCGAAACCAAGAATGGTCGTGCACACAAAGACAACTTCTATCACACATTGGAAGTCGTAGACAACATTGCCCAACATACAGACATATACCAGAGGTTGTCTGCAGTGCAAAACACATTTTCCACGCCCGCACATTTCAATCGCTTCTCGGAAAACGTATCACGTACCGATACGTAGCACACGTTTTGCAAAGAAGCGCGAAGCTCCTTTTGCTGCGCTTGCGACATGTCATACGGAACGCCAACCAAATTCAAAAATGCGGGTACACGATGCTGTTTTGCCAATTCCAAGGGGCGTTTCCAAATATATCCCTCAGGATATGCGGCTTGCTCTTTGCCAATGATCACATCCATGCTACGAAAGTGCAGGAATTCCCCTCCGCCAATGATCACCGCATCAAAGGGATATTGCATGTGCCGCTGAGCGAATTGCTCAAATAAATACACGTGGCTGTTTCCATTGTACGGCTCAGCGCACTCCGTCATAGAAAACAGCTCTATTTCACAGTTCAGCTGCTTTGCCAAGCCGTACGCAAGCACTTTGGGGAAAGTCGTATCGCCTAAACTCTCAATATCGTACGTTCCAAATTGTGCAATATGGTATTTTTTGTTTGCCATATTTATTACCGTCCTTGATCAATTTCCATCCGTATCTTCCAAAACCAGTGACAGCTTTCGCTGTTCTCCGTTGGGTGTACGGAAAAAGTTACTGTCAATACGGACCGTCACGACCGTATCCGGAGTGCCCTTGATCTCAAAGCTCATATATTCCTCGCACACGCGGATCTCGATGGGATCGTCATCGCCGTTGCAGTCCAGTGAGATCTTGATCTTTTCCTTGCCCGTCAGGTCGTCAAAGGGGCAACGCAGATTGCCCGAAACAAGTCCCATCGGGCCCGTTTTGATCTTGTAGGACCCTTGGGGCGGAAGCCAGTTGTCGGGATACATATTCACGCGCTGGATATCCTCCATATGCCGCCCGATCTCAAACTTGGGGGCGTTATCAAAGTCGATCAGCCCCTCGTATGCGTCGCAAACGGTCTTGGTATCCCCGCACATCACGACCTTGCCGTGATCCAGCCAGATCACACGATCGCACATACTGCGGATCTGCCCCAGCACGTGGGAAACCATCAGCACGGTCGTGCCGCCGCTCATCATTTCCTTCATACGTCCTTCGCTTTTTTGTCTGAAATGGCTGTCGCCCACCGAAAGGATCTCGTCCACGATCAGGATCTCGGGGTCGACCTGCGTCGCGATCGAAAAAGCAAGTCGCATCAGCATGCCGGAGGAATAGGTGCGAACGGGCTGCTCTATAAAATCGCGCAGCTCGGCAAATTCCACGATATGGTCAAAGCGCTGCTTGATGAATTCGCGGCTGTAACCGAGAATGGCACCGTTGAGGTATATATTTTCCCTGGCGGTCAGGTCCTGGTCAAAGCCCGCGCCAAGCTCCAGCATCGGGGCGATCTTGCCGTGAATACGGATCGAGCCGCCGGTAGGCGTCAGCACACCCGCGATCATTTTCAGCAACGTGCTTTTTCCCGCACCGTTTCTGCCGATGATGCCGCAGACCTCGCCTTTTTTGATCTGCGCTGTGACGTTGTCCACCGCGCGAAAGCGGTCGTATTTCAATTTTCCCTTCAACAGCTTGACGATAAATTCCTTCAAGCTGTTGGTGCTATCGTGCTCCAAGCGAAAATCCATGGTCGCACGGTCGATATCGATCATGATCTGTTCCATAGCCATTCCTTACACATACAGAATAAATTTCTTTTTCGTTTTGCCGAAGATCAGAGTGCCAAGCACCATAAACAGCAAAGCGTACCCAAAGCAAAACGCAAACTGTTCAAGCGTGGGGCAAGCGGCGTCCAACACAAGTGTGCGGAAGAAGGTGACGTATTGATACATCGGGTTGAGCCGATAGATCGCAAACAGCTTTTCGGGAATGATGTTGACGGGATAGAACAGCGGTGTCAGATACATCCAAAGCGTGATGACGATGCCGTAAAGGAACTGCATATCCCTGAAAAAGACCATCAGCGAGGACAGGATCATACCAAGTCCCATACTGAACAGGATCAGCGTCACGTACAGAACGGGGATCAACAGATGATAAACGTTCAGCGGAACGCCCTGTATGAAAATGATGACGTACAGCGCCAACGTGGAAAACGCGAGATTGATACAGGAGGAAAGCACCTTTGAGATCGGGAAGATATACGTGGGAACGTAGACCTTGGTGATCAGGGAGGCGCTGCCCGTGACCGCCGTCAGGGACGCCTGCGTTGCCTCCGAGAAAAAGTTGAACGCCACCGTGCCGATCAGCAAATAAACGGCGTAGTTATCAATTTCCCAACGAAAAAGATTAACAAAAACAAGATATTGAACGCCCATCGTGAGCAAGGGGTTCAGCATGCTCCACAAAACGCCCAGCACGCTTCTTTTGTATTTGGTCTTAAAATCGCGCGCTACCAGCTGCCCCAGCAGAAAACGGTATCGATCGATCGCCTTGACGACGCCTGCCATTTCAAACTCATTCCTTTCCAAAAGTGCCCACACATGCGCGCTCATACGTGCGTACGTGCGTACAAAATAATATATATGCGCTATTATATCATACTTTTTGAAAACTGTCTACCCATTTACAAGTATTTCGACAAAATCACAATAAATCCGAGCATTATCTTGCAAAAAAAGAGGTTTTTTTATGCCTTCTTCACAAAATTTCCAAAAAGATCAAGCCCCGTTTGCCGATCGGCAAACGGGGCTGTTTCCCTTATTTTCAGCTTTTTTCAAGTGCGGAGCGGTATGCCTGCTGCATGATCAGCGCGTCCTCGGCCATCGTGCCTGCGGACTCACAAATGATACGGGGGCAAAGCCCGTCGCGTACAAGGGCTTCGGCAAGCGGTTCAAAATCGGGACCGTATGCCGAATCCTCAAAGGTCAGATGCCGCTTTTCGCCCGCATCGGTGTATTCGATCTTTGAAAAGTGGCAGTGCATATAGCGCGCCTTGTCGTCGCCAAGTCCCTCGGCTACCCTGTCAAACACACGGCGGTAGTGATCGCAGGTGGGGAAAAACCCACCCCGTTCACGGGCATTCATGTGTCCGAAGTCGACGACGGGATAAAAATGAGGGTCCAATTCACACAGCTCGATCACCTCGTCCAGCGTGCCAAGCTGATTGATCTTTCCCAT
>JAGAMJ010000050.1 GCA_017624795.1 Clostridia bacterium | reverse complement strand
TTGGAAAAGACCGTAGCCCGCAAACCCTTCCGCCGAAGCGGCATCGCGGACCTTGTTGAGGTCGTTGAGCTTGACCCAGATGCAGTCCAGATATTCCTGTGCCTGCTCGTGGGTGAGCTTTCCTTCGTCAATGTCCTTTTTGAACAGGGGATACATATATTGGTCAAATCGACCGGGAGAGATCGAGTGGCCGCTGGATTCGCATTGGAGAAGCTGCTGCACGAACCAGAACGCCTGGCACGCCTCATAGAAGTTGCGTGCTGGCTTTGCGGGGACGCGCTCGCAGTTTTCGGCAATCGTCAGCAGCTCCGCGCGGCGCGCGGGATCTGCACAGTAAGACGCCTCACGGCGCGCCAGATCTGCGTAACGGGCAGCGTAGGCGATCACCGCCTCACAGCTTTCGATCACCGCTTCTTGGAATTGTTTCCTGCGTTGATAGTCGCCGTTGCCGATGTGCAGCTTAGCCATAGCGGCTCTTGCCTCGGCGATGATCGCTTCAAGACCTTGATTGATCACCTTGGCATAATTGACGTTGATGTGACCGACGCCGTTGTAGAAATAGTTGCCAACGGTAAACACACCGTGGTTGAGGAACACGTCAAGCACGTCGGGATCCATGCCCGCGGCAGCAAGATCGCAAACCGTCTTGCCCTTCCAATACGGGTGGACCTTTTTGAGGCGCTCAACGGTTTCATTGGAAATGTAAAAGGGATCTGCCTCACGCGTTGCAAGTGTGCCGAATTCGGGCTCCAACCATTCAAAGGAATACTCGGGGAAGGTCTGGCAACCTCTGGGTGCGATCGAGTTGCTGCCCACGATCAGCTCGTCGGGGCGGATCACGATCGGAATGTTTTCAAGAATATGACGGAAAGCGGCACTGCGGCGCTTGATAATGGGCAAGCTTTCGGTACGCTTATAGCTTTCGGTCACAAGCTCAGCGCGATCTGCCTCGATCTCGGGCATCTTTGCAAACAGATGCGCGATCAGTCGGTCAATACGCGGGCTCTTTTTGATGACAAATTTCAATTCTCCCATAATATGGCCTCTTCCTTATCAGATCTGCTTCCAAAGCAGCTCGTGGGGGGCAGCGATCACAGAATTGCCTGTGAACATACCCTGTCCCTTTGCGTAATCGGAGCCCGCCTCCACGGCGGCGGTGACGTCACCGATCTCACCCGTGAGCAGGACCGTACCCTTTCCGCCCATACCGCGGGAAACGCGCAGCTCGAAGATATCGACCTTTGCGGTTTTGACGGCAACGTCTGCCGCCTTGATGGCACTGGCTGCGGAATAGGTTTCGATCACGCCAAGACTGCCTTTTTTATCAGCGGTCTGGGTGCCAAACAGAGCCGTGATGACCTGCTCGTCGATGCGGCCCATGATCGAAGCGTCCACAAGGCGCTCCTCAAAGCGCTCCTTGATATGCTCCACGGCTGCGGTCACGTTAGAGATCGTGCCCGTCAGGATCATTTCATATTTACCGGGGCAGGCGGGGTGCGCCGAGATCAGCGTGATATCCGCACTTTTCAGCGCGGCATCAGTCGCCTCAATGCCCTTTGCTATGCTTTTTAATTCAACAACGCCAATCGTTTGATACATGTCTGATACCTACTTTTATAAAATATGGTAAAAATTATTTGGCTTCAATAATGATCTTTTTATCGTCCGTTAAGATAACCGTGCCGCAAATGCTTGCGTGCTGGGGCAGGGAAAGACCGTTCGCGCTTTTTGCGATCTCGGTATTCCTCGTCACCGCATCGCCCACCTTGACTGTGGCAAGCGAGGGGGCGCCGATATGTCCCGACAGCGGGATCTCAACACGGCTGGGCGCGATCAGATCGGGCTCATACGTGGGGACCACATCAAAGCGTCGCACACCAAGCATCGTTTCCCAGCGAGAGGAGGGGATCAAGCGATATGCACGGTTTTCCGACGGGGTATATGCTTCATTTCCCGCAGTAAAGCGCAGCTTTTCTTTGGCAAGCAGCTCTTTGAGGGAAAGGATCACGTCCTTGGGGGAAATATCCTGACAGCAGACCTCTGCGCAAACGCCGCAGGAGCAGCAAAGCGTTGCGTTGATCGCCATCACGGGGTTTTCCTTGATCGCCGCGTTGTTCGCGGCACGGATCATCTTGTGCGGCTCAATGGGGTAGCCAAGCAAATGGCGGGGGCACATATCGGTGCAAAGCGAGCAGCCGCAGCAGCAGGACGACGCGCGTCGCAGCATATCGTCGATCGAGGTGATCTTGTGTGCCGCAGCGGGGGCGTCCTTAGGTAAGATCAGCAGTGCCTTTGTGGTCTTGGTCACGACCGCAGTTGCGGGATTGACGATGCGTCCCATTGAGGGGCCACCGTCCAGTACAAGCTGCTTTTTCGATACCGAAACACCCAACTTTTCAAACAGCTCGCGAACACGCATACCAACAGGTACGCGCACCACGCGGGGGCTTTCGACCTCTCCGCCTACCGTGACCCATTTGTCCGTGACGGGCTTTTTGCATTCTAGTGCTTTGTTTATGTTATAAACTGTTTCGGCATTCAGCACGATCACACCCTTTGTGATAGGCAGTGCCGCAGGCGCGATCAGCCGGCCTGTGGCTTCGTAGACCAGATTGATCTCATCGCCCATCGGGTAAGCGTCGGTGAGGAGCTTTACAAAAACGCCGTCGGCAAGGCATTCGCCGTCGGCAAGTCCCAACAGCTCCGCGCGGTGCGATTTGACCGCTAAGATCGTTTTGGAAATGCCCGTTGCTGCCATAATGTGTGCAGCCCCCGACAAAATGGCAGGGAGCGATTCACGCAGCAGCATAAAATCGGTATAGATCAGCGGCTCACATTCGGCGGCGTTGATCACCAATGTGTCAGCGCCATCGGCAAGCTTGGCGTAGGAGGGAAATCCCGCGCCGCCCGCGCCCACGATGCCGCTGGCTTGCAATATAGATTTCAGTTCATTTAGCGACATCGCACGTGTCCTTTCTGAAAATTAAGTGTTATTTTGAAACAGGGTCAGTTCTGGTGCTTATCCACAACGCCGACGATCATAGCGTCAACGGGGGAGGAGGGATCACCGGTCGCCACTCTTGCGCTGCTGCCCGTGCTGACAAGCACCTCCTCGCCAAGACCTGCACTGACGGTGCGGTCAACGGCAACGATGTATTTGTCGGTCAGCGCGCCGTTTTCGATGATGCGCACCTCCAAAAACTTATAGCCGACCAGCGATTCAAGCTTGTTTGTAGAAACGATGGTTCCTACCACTTTTCCCTTTAACATAACGTTTGCTCCTTATTATAACAATATTTTATTTCACAACGGTCACGATGCTGCCGTTTTTCAGTCCTGCGGAATTGGCGTCGTCGGTGTCCACGTGCATTTCAAGGCGGAAATCCTTGTGAACGCGGATCTGCACGTCAAACCAACGGGATTTGCGCGTGCCCGAGAGCACGTCAACGTCGATATAGTCGCCGTCCTGCACGCCAAAGGCAGCAGCGTCATCGGGGCTCATATGCACGTGGCGGTTGGCGATGATGCAGCCCTCCTTCAAGGATACAGTGCCCTTGGGACCGACGATCGTGACGGGTGCCGAGCCCTCGATCTTTCCTGACTCGCGCACGGGGGGCTTGACCTTCAATTGGAAGGAGTCGGTCGCAGAGATCTCCACTTGGCTGACCTTGCGCAGAGGACCGAGAACACGCACGCCCTCAATGGCGCGCATAGAGGGACCGATCAGCGTCAGCGTTTCCTTGCAGGCGTACTGACCGGGCTGCGAAAGATCCTTCATAGGGGTGAGCTCATAGCCCTTGCCAAACAAGGTTTCAAGATCCTCTTTTGAGAGGTGGATATGGCGGTTAGAAATGCCGACGGGGATCTCATTTGCGCCCTTTATGGGTGCGCCCTGCATTTCGGCAACGATTTTTTTGACAAGCTCGGCAACAGCCGCGGTCGAAATATCCATAGAAACGGTTCCTTTCGTTTTGTGCATTGTTTTTTAACAAAGGAAGGCAAATTTTCGTGGAAAGTTTGCTTTTCTTCGTCAAAAATCTTTTTGTTATCTCGCCCGCCCCGCAGGGCAGGCGAGATAACAGGGATCTCGTGGGATCAGTTCAGCTTGGGAAGAAGCTTATCCACGTCACTGTGGGGTCTGGGGATCACGTGCGTAGCGATGACCTCGCCAAGACGTGCAGCAGCGGCACCGCCTGCCTCAACAGCTGCCTTAACGGCACCAACGTCGCCACGAACCATGACGCTGACAAGACCGGAGCCGATCTTCTCGGAGCCGATGAGAACAACGTTTGCTGCCTTGACCATAGCGTCAGCGGCCTCAATAGCGGCAACAAGACCGCGGGTTTCAACCATTCCAAGTGCTTCCATTTTGCTATCTCCTTTCATAAATTCAGATAAAGTCAAGCTTTATCGGTTTTCACAAATCTCATGATGTCGGGGTGGGGACGTGCGATCACCTCGGCGCATTTGACGTTGCCAACGGCAGCGGCAGCGGCCTTTCCCGCTTCAAGCGCGGCGGTCACCGCCGAAACAGAGCCCTCTACCACAACGGTCACCAGCCGTCCGCCAAGGCGCTTTTCCACATGGATCAGCTTGACGTTTGCGGCTTTGACCATGGCGTCAAGCCCAACGATCGCCGTCACCATTGCCTGAACTTCAAGCAATGCGATTGCGTTTTCCATTCAAATCAGTCCTTTACGGTTGGATTATTTCAGGGTGGGGAGCAGCTTATCCACGTCGTTGTGGGGTCTGGGGATCACGTGCGTAGCGATGACCTCGCCAAGACGTGCGGCAGCGGCACCGCCTGCCTCGACGGCTGCCTTAACGGCACCGACGTCACCGCGGACCATGACGCTGACAAGGCCGGATCCGATCTTCTCGGAGCCGATAAGAACAACGTTTGCTGCCTTGACCATAGCATCAGCAGCCTCGATAGCGGCAACAAGACCGCGGGTTTCAACCATACCAAGAGCTTCCATTTTCAAAT
>JAGAMJ010000008.1 GCA_017624795.1 Clostridia bacterium | reverse complement strand
CCATATCCGCCTTGCCGAACTGAAACACGATCACCGCAAACAGATACACGGCAAGAAGCAGTGCAACCAGGATCGCCGCGCGAATATAATCCGCGCGCATCTCGCGCATCACGCGCGCAAGCATCGGGAATGCGAGCGCCGCCAGATACAGAGGTACGCTGACAAAATAGTTCTTATCCAGCTCCACACAATGCAAAAGCTCCCAGGTCGACACAAAGGCAATAAGGGAGATCAGTAGCGGAAACAGGTAGTTAAGCGGATTGGTGGGTTCTACGGGCTCGGAGAACCAGAAGAACGGAAAGATACCGGCAATACTGACGATCGCCGTGATAATACGGACTTTCATGAAAAGCCCTCCTCTTCTCTCAAACTAAACACCGCCAAAACGGCGTTTTCTTGTATAAAAATCCTCGATCGCGAGATCCAGCTCCTCAGGGGTGAAATCAGGCCAAAGCACGTCGGTAAAATACAGCTCGGCGTATGCCGCCTGCCACAGCAAAAAATTAGAAATGCGAAGGTCGCCGCCCGTGCGGATAATGAGGTCGGGATCAACGCTGTCGGCGGTATAAAGTGCCTTGGCAAAGCTTTCCTCGCTCACGTAGCGCTCGCCCTGGGCGATCAGGCGGTTGCAGGCATGCACGATCTCGTCCCGCCCACCGTAATTGAAGGCGATATTGAGGATCCTTGCGCGATCCTTTGTTTTTTCCTCCAGCTTTTCCATGCGCGCCCGTCTTTTCTCGTCAAAAACAGACTTGTCGCCAAGAAAACAGATGCGAAAATTATAACGGTCAAGCTTCTTTTCGCACTCTGAAAGGTAATGATCCATCAGCTTCATGATGGCATCGACCTCCTTTTTGGGGCGCTTCCAATTCTCGGTGGAAAAGGCGTATACGGTCACGATCTCGATGCCGATCTCGCTACAATGCTCTAAAATGGCTTGAAACGCCTTTACACCGAAGCGATGCCCTTGCTCACGGGGCATACCGCGCTGCTTTGCCCATCTGCCGTTGCCGTCCATGATCATGGCAATATGGCGGATCGGCTGGCGCTCCTCGCTTTTCACGGTTTTATTCATAATTCACCTCAAAAATGGGGGCGGAAAGTCGCCTTTCGGTTTCTCTCCGCCCATGGCGTTAGACTGTTTCTTCCCGTCAATACCGTTAGATCGCCATGACGTCGCTTTGCTTTTTCGCAACGGCGGCATCAATTTGCTTTGTGAACTTGTCGGTCAGATCCTGGATCGACTTTTCGGATGCCTTTGCCTCATCCTCGGTCATATCGCCGTCCTTCTGCTGCTTTTTGATGGTATCATTGGCATCGCGGCGAATGTTACGGACTGCAACCTTAGCGTCCTCGCCCATCTTGGTGACCTGCTTGCAGAGCTCCTTACGGCGCTCCTCGGTCAGCTGCGGGAAAACAAGGCGGATCACCTGACCGTCGTTTGCGGGGGTGATGCCAACGTCCGAGGCAAGGATCGCCTTTTCCATCGCCTTGAGCGTAGAGCCGTCATAGGGCTTGATCACCAAGGTGCGGGCGTCTGCCTGACGGATATCAGCCATACTGGGCAGAGGGGTGGGCGAGCCGTAATATTCAAAGGTCACGCGGTTAAGCACAGAAGCGCTTGCCTGACCTGCGCGGATCGTGGCAAAGTTGTTTTCCAGGGCGCCGATCGCCTTGTTCATTCTCTCTTCAAAATCTTTGGTGTTCAGTTTCATCGTTTTCTCTCTCTTTCTAATGTATTACAGGATCAGCGGTGAAGCTCGGTTCCGATATGTTCGCCCATGACCACGCGATAGATGTTTTCGGGATCGCGAAGCTCAACGGCATAACAGCAAATGCCGTTATCCATACAGAAGGTGGCGGCGGAAAGGTCAAGGGCTTTCAGCTCCTTATCCAGCACCTCTTTATAGGTGATGTCCGCGTAGCGCACGGCGCTGGGATCCTTTTTGGGATCCGCGCTGTAAATGCCGTCGATGTTCTTTGCCATCAGCACGGCGTCCGCGTCGATCTCGGCGGCACGAAGCACAGCGGCGGTGTCGGTCGAGAAGAAGGGTTGCCCAAGACCGCAGGCGAACACGACCACCTTGCCCTCGCCAAGTGCCCGCTTGGCGTCGCGAATGGTAAAGGTGTCGGCAAATTCGGGCATAGCGACCGCGCTCATCACGACGGCGTCAAGCCCTGCTGCATTGAAGCGATCCTGCAAGGCAAGCGCGTTGATAGCGGTAGCCAGCATACCCATATGGTCGGCCCCGGTGCGGTCCATTTCACCGCCCTGTCTGCCGCGCCAGATGTTGCCCGCGCCAACGATCACGCCGATCTCGACGCCCGCCTTGCGGCAGCGCACCAGGACCTCGGCAACGCGGTCGATAAAATCGAAATTGAGGATGCCATCGCCCCCGGCGGCAAGTGCCTCACCGGAAAGCTTCAAAAGGATGCGTTTATACTTCACAGCTGCCATCGCAATACCTCGCTTATGATTTACTACCTATTATTTTACTCTATTTTTTATTATTTGTAAAGAGTAAATACACAAATTTTTCAAAAATATATACTTTGTATATATCACATCTTAAATGAATAGAAAAAGCCCCGTGCAAATCGCACGGGGCTTTGATCCAAATCAGGACAAATTGATCTTTAAAGCGGGCAAGACACCAATATACCCTTGAGTGCCGACACAAAAAGGGTTATCGCCGTTATTGTTAACAAAATGTGTGTTATCTACCTGATAAATATCTCTTATCCACCAGCCGGCGTATCCGTTCCAATCCGAATTTGAAAGAATTCCGTTTGCGAGGGTGTAATCACTTGCCTTCATTTTACGCGCGTCCTTTGTATTAAGACCGTATACCGTGTTCGCGAACTCCTCTTTAGAAAGCAAAAAGATCTTATCCTCTGTGGTCTTCTCCACACCCGGAACATACCCATTCATAAGCCCCGTCAGATCCCTTCCGGGTTTGCTTGTTATGCTTGATATTGCAACACACTCTTGCGCAGTCGCGCTAAATGCGATGTTAAAAAAGTCGCCGTTGAGCCACGTGCGAACGGTAGAATCCGCATAATTATCGTTACCGGATCCACTGTTGAAGGGCATATTTTCAATGATACTGTCACACATAATCAGTGCCGAACCGTCTTTCATCGAAAGGATGCGCCACGCGATCGGCTCGACCTTGAAATAATAAACCGTATCCCTTATAACAGCAGCACCCGAGGAAAAGGTATAATTGTTGCCAAAAGGTTTTGCCGACACCTTCGCATAATACGCGTCGTCGCTGCCAAGGAAATAGCCGCGGCCGTCGGTCGTTTCGGTGATCGTGACGTTATCTGCCTTCAAGCTCTGCGGATATTCGCCAAAATAGATACGGGCATTTTCGGTCATAAAGGTATTCGTTCCCTTTGCACCGCATACTGAACATTTATAGCAATAAACGCCTTCGGTTTTGATCGTTTCGGAGGTATACTCATAATCCTGTGTCGTGCTTCTTGCGGTAAAGGTGTGATTTTGCGTCGCAGCAACCGTTCTCTTTTCAACATCGCCGCAACTACCGCACACGCGCTTTTCCTCGCCATCTGTGGCACAGGTCGCAGGGGTGGAAACCTTCCATTCACCCCACTCGAGGGTATGCGTAGGCGTTGGATCGCTTTCGGGCGGCTCGGTATCGTCACAAGCACAAAGTAAGCATGTAAAACAAAGGAGCAGGCAAAGCAAAAATAACCATTTTTTCATTTTCTTGTCCTCCAAATTTTTTATTGCTTTTATTTT
>JAGAMJ010000049.1 GCA_017624795.1 Clostridia bacterium | reverse complement strand
TTGGGGGAGGTGAGATCTTGCAAAAGGAAGAGATTCGGTCACGATTGCTGGAAAAGGCAAATTGCCTTCCGCTGACGCCGGGCGTATATTTGATGAAGGACGCAGACGGAAAGGTGATCTATGTGGGAAAATCCCGCAAGCTGAAAAATCGCGTTTCTCAATACTTCCAAAACAGCACAAAGCAGGTCAAGACCGCCCGTATGGTGGCAAGCGTAGCCGATTTTGATTATTTCCTTTGCGACACCGAGATCGAGGCGCTGGCGCTTGAAAACACCCTGATCAAGCAATATACCCCCAAATACAATATTCGATTGAAGGACGCCAAGTCCTATCCTTATATAAAGATCACAGCAGGCGCGTATCCGCGCTTGGAGTTCACCCGCAGCCGCAGCTTGGATAAAGGCAGGTATTTTGGGCCGTATTCGGGCGCATCGGTCGCGGGCAGTGTGCTGCGCACGCTGCAAAAAACGCTTTCATTACCCACCTGCAACCGCCGTTTTCCGCAGGATATCGGCAAGCAGCGACCTTGCCTGTATTATCAGCTGGGGCAGTGTTGCGGTGTTTGCACGGGTGCTGTCAGTGAGGCGGAATATGCTGATCTGATCCGCTGCGCCGTCGAAATATTGCGCGGAGATACCGCCACGGCACGTGCGCGCGTGCGCGAGGAAATGGAAGCGGCTGCCGCACAGGAGCAATTTGAAAAGGCGGCGGCTTACCGCGATCGCTTGTTTGCGCTGGAAAAGCTTTCTCAAAAGCAAAAGGTGCTGGCATCCCCCGATACAAACGAGGACGTGTTCGGCTTTTATCAGGACGATTACGGCGCGGCGATGTCGGTCTTTTATATCCGTGAGGGAGCGCTGCTTGATAAGCACGAGGTCGTTTTTGGCGCGGACGATATTCTGGACGGGGAAGCGTTGCTTTCCTTCGTTTACGACCATTATCGCAGTCGTGCCCAGATCCCGCCGCGCGTACTGCTTTCCTTTGCCGCAAGTGAGGAGGATCTCGCTGCCTTGACTGCATCGCTTTCCGCGTCTGCGGGCAAAAAGGTGCAGATCTACACCCCCTTGCGCGGTGATCGCAGGACCAGATGCGTTCTGGCGGTGGAAAACGCGCGCGAACGGGTACAGGCAGATCGACGCGAACAGGAAAAAAGCGATAAGACCTTGGTGCGCTTGGCAGAGCTTCTCTCACTTGAAGTCTTGCCCGAACGCATTGAAAGCTATGATATTTCGAATTTCGGCAGCGAGCACAAGACCTGCGGTATGATCGTGTTTGAGAACGGACGCTTCAAAAAAAGCGATTACCGAACCTTCCGTATCCGCGACGTTGAGGGGACCGATGACTATGCCTCGATGCGTGAGGCGCTTTCGCGCCGTTTTGAGCATCTTGGCGAAGGGGACGGTGCATTTGGTGCAGCCCCCGATCTGATCCTCTTGGACGGCGGCAGTACGCACGTGGCGACCGTGCGTCAGCTGATGCGTGAGCTTGGACTCACGATCCCCGTTTTCGGCATGGTCAAGGACGCATTTCACAAAACGCGCGCGCTTTGCAGCGATACAGAGGAGATTTCTATCGCGCGCGATCGCGCCGTGTTTACGATGATCTATCGGATACAGGAGGAAGTGCACCGTTTTTCGGTCAAACGCATGAGCGAGGCGAAAAGCGGCACGCTTCGCACCTCGTCGCTTGAAAAAATAGACGGTGTGGGGCGCGCAAAGGCAAAGCTGCTGCTCTCACACTTCGGCGGGCTTTCCGCCGTCAAAAAAGCCGACGAAAAGGCGTTTGCCGCGGCACCTGGCATCGGTCCTGTGTTGGCGGGCGAGATATACCGTTATTTTCACGGAAAGGGAGGGGACAACGTATGATGCGCATCATCACGGGCAGTGCCAGAGGCACGCATCTTTATACCAGATCGGGCGATCAGACGCGCCCCACCTCCGAGCGCGCGAAGGAAGCGATCTTTTCGATGCTGCAACAAAAGCCAAACGGCGCACGTGTTCTCGATCTTTTCGCGGGCTCGGGGCAGCTTGGGCTTGAAGCGATCAGTCGGGGCGCTGCCGTCGCGGTGTTTGTGGACGGCTCCAAGGAGGCGATCGAGATCGTGCGTCGCAACGCCGAGCGCACCCATCTTTTGCCAAAGGCAAGGATCGTGACAAGCGAAGCGCTGTCATATTTAAGCAGCTGCCACGAGCAGCCCTTTGACCTGTGCTTTCTTGATCCCCCTTACGACGCGGGTGTGCTCCCACAGTGCCTTTCCTTGCTTGTATCGCGGGGCTTGCTTGCCAAGGATGCCCTTGTGATCACGGAAAGCAGAGAAAGTGGGGACGTTTTCGGCGATGATATGGCGCTTGCCGCGCGATTTGAAATAATAAAACAAAACCGTTACGGTGTCGCGTGTATCACCGTGATGAAGGAGGCGAATTTATGAGTCTTGCGTTGATCCCGGGTAGCTTCGATCCCATGACAGTGGGACATTTGGATATTGTCAAGCGCGCGCTTTCGCTTTATGACGAGGTGGTGGTCGCCGTTATGATAAACGATCAAAAAAACTATGATCTCACACTGGAAGAACGCGTTAAAATAGCAGAGCTAACGGTAAAGGGGCTTGACCGTGTTCGCGTGGTCGGATCCGAAGGGCTTTTGATCGATCTGTTCGATCAGCTTTCTGCCGATGTGATCGTCAAGGGCATTCGCAACGAAAAGGATCGCGCGTACGAGGAAAAGATGGCGGCGTGGAATCTTGCCCACAACCCCCGCGCCATGACCGTTTTTTTGCAGGCAGCTGACGATTTTGAGCATATCAATTCGACCAGGGTGCGTGAGCTGGTCCGCGCGGGAGAAAGTCCCGATGAGTTCGTCGTGCCCGCCGTTTCCGAATATCTTCGTGCCCGTTCGGCACGGAGCGCGATTTGAAAGGAACATCTCCCCAATGAATGCTTATAAAAAATATTGTCTGATGCGTATTATCATAACGACGCTGTTCGGCGCAGCGCTTGGCGCACTTTTTTTGATCGTGCAGCCGTACGCAGCTGAGATCTTCGACGTCTTGCTGATCGCGATGGGGCTGATGACCGCTGTGATGAATTTGCCCTCGTGTCTATATTCGCTGTTTCATATCAAGTGCCGTGGCGAGTGGATCCATTTCCTGATCTCGGCGGCAGCGATCCTGTTCGGCGTGATGCTGATGCTGATCAGGCGCGACGAAATTTTGCTGTTTCTGGGCATTTTCTCAGTGATGCTGCCCATTGTGCGCGTAGCACTGATCAACGAGCATAAAAAGCGATTAAAAAGGGAATTACCCCTGATCCTTTTTGGACTGTTGTGACGCAAAGAGTTTACATCATACTACTTGACAAATTGCTCAAGATGGTGTAAAATGAATACAAGTAAATTTTAGGGGGTTTTCCTATGGCAGTTAATGCAATTCGTTGTAATATTTCGTTACCCTCTGAGCTTCTCGAA
>JAGAMJ010000048.1 GCA_017624795.1 Clostridia bacterium | reverse complement strand
TTCCCCCCCGAGCCCAACGGCTATCTGCACATCGGCTCCGCCAAGGCGATCATGATCAACGTTGAGGTGGCAAAGAAATACGGGGGACTGTTCAACCTTCGCTATGACGACACCAATCCCACCAAGGAGGATACCGAATACGTCGATTCGATCTATGAGGACCTCTGCTGGCTGGGCGCGACTCCGACGGGGGGCGTATTCTACGGCTCGGATTACTTTGAAAAGTGCTATGAGTTTGCGGTAAAGCTGATCAAGGACGGCAAGGCGTACGTGTGCGACCTCTCGGCAGAGGAGCTGCGCGCAACGCGCGGAACGCTGACCGAAAAGGGCGTGGAAAGCCCCTACCGTAACCGTTCCGTTGAGGAAAACCTGGATCTGTTTACCCGTATGCGTGCGGGCGAATTCGCAGACGGCGCAAAGACCTTGCGCGCCAAGATCGATATGGCGTCCCCCAACCTCACTATGCGCGACCCTGCCATTTACCGCATCGTGCGTGCGCACCATCACCGTCAGGGTGACAAGTGGTGCATCTACCCGCTCTACGACTTTGCGCACCCCATTCAGGACGCATTGGAGGGCATCACGCACTCTCTTTGCTCGCTGGAATTTGAAAACCACCGCCCGCTTTACGAGTGGGTGATCGACAATATCGGTTTCCAGACGCCCCCCAAGCAGCGTGAGTTTGCCCGTTTGAACATCACCAACACCGTGATGTCCAAGCGCTATCTGCGCTCGCTGGTGGAAACGGGAACGGTGGACGGCTGGGACGACCCCCGTCTTCCCACCATCTGCGCGCTGCGCCGCCGCGGCTACACGCCCACGTCGATCTTCCGCTTCGTGCGAGAGGCAGGCGTTGCAAAATCGGACAGTCTTGTGGATATCGGCATGCTGGAACACTGCATCCGTGACGAGCTAAACGAAAACGCCCCCCGCCGCATCGCCATCAAAAAGCCGATCCTTTTGGAGATCACCAACTACGACGCCGACCGCGAAGAGACCTTTGAGCTGCCCAACCACCCGCAAAAGCCCGAGCTTGGCACGCGTGCGATGCCCTTCACGCGCGAGATCTATATTGACGCCGACGACTTTGCCGAGGTTCCGCCCCCCAAATTCTTCCGTATGAAGCCGGACGGCGAGGTCCGTCTGATGGGCGCTTATATCGTACGCTGCAACGAGATCATCAAGGACGCGAACGGTAACGTTGAGCGTATTCTTTGCACCGCAGATCTGGAAACGCGCAACAATATGCCCGCTGACGGTCGCAAGATCAAGGGTACGATCCATTGGCTTTCCGCAAAGTACGCCAAGGACGCCACCTTGATGCTGTACGATAATCTTTTGACCATTGAAAACCCCGGCGACCTGCCCGAGGGCAAGACCTACAACGATTATCTCAATCCCGACTCGCTCATCAAGGTTGAAAACGCCAAGATCGAGCCAGCCCTTTTCGATGCCGCCGTTGGTGACAAGTTCCAATTCGTGCGTGACGGCTATTACTGCCGCGATTCCAAGTACGAAAACACCTTCAACCGCGTGGTCGGACTCAAAGACAGCTTCCCCAAAAAATAATCCCCCAAGCGATGATAAAAAAGCCGAAAGGAATACCGCTATGGATACCATTAAGATCTGTACTGAAAAAAAGCCCTTGATGATTGCGCACCGCGGATGCAGCGGACTTGAACTTGAAAACACGAACGCCGCCTTCGTTGCCGCAGGCAATCGCTCCTATTGGGGCATTGAAACCGACGTGCACAGGACGGTCGACGGAAAATTTATTCTTTTCCACGACGAAACCACCGCTCGTCTGGCAATTGATAACCTGGAAATGGAAAAATCCACCTTTGATACGCTCCGCCGCCTGACGTTGCTCAATAAATACAGCGAAAAAAAGGACCGCGCCGATCTGATGCTTCCCTCTCTTTCCGAATATCTCTCGATCTGTGCTTACTATGAAAAAAAAGCTGTTTTGGAGCTGAAAAACAATTTCAGTAACAGTGACCTTGACGAGATCTGTGCGATCATTGAGGAAGCGGGCTGCCTTGATAATATGCTCTTTATTTCATTCGGCTACGAGCAGCTGGTCTATCTGCGCCGCAAGTATCCCAATCAGCCCTTGCAGTTCCTGACCGACTCCAAGCTTCCCGACGGTTGGTTGAATATGCTGACGGATCACAAGCTGGATCTGGATATGCGGCACCGGGGCTTGACAAAAGAGATCCTTGATCTGTGCCACGAAAACGGTATTAAAGTAAACGTTTGGACGGTTGACAACAAAGAACGCGCCGAGGAGCTTGCCGCCTGGGGCGTCGATATGATCACCACCAACATTTTGGAATGATCGCTCTTTTTGATTCAGGCAACTCCATTGAAAAAGCCCCGAAAGGGACAGAAATAACGAAAGGAAAAAATATGGATACCATTAAGATCCGTGCTGAAAAAAAGCCCTTGATGATCGCGCACCGCGGTTGCAGCGGACTTGAGCGCGAAAACACCAACGCCGCCTTCGTCGCAGCGGGCAACCGTTCCTATTGGGGCATCGAAACCGACGTACATAAAACGGCAGACGGCAAATATATCGTCATTCACGACGACACCACGGCTCGCGTGGCGCTTGACGATATGATCGTGGAAAAGACCTCGTTCGACACGCTCCGCCGCTTGACGCTGCTGAACAAATACAGCGACCAAAAGGATCGCGCCGATCTGATGCTTCCCTCTCTTGAAGAATACATCTCGATCTGCAAATACTATGAAAAGGAAGCCGTCCTGGAACTGAAAAACGCCTTTGAGGAGGCAGATATTTACGAGATCTGCGAGATCATCGACGGACTTGGATATCTTGATCACGTGATCTTCATTTCCTTCTGCTATGACAATCTCGTTTATCTGCGCCGTAAGTACCCCAATCAGCAGGCGCAATTCCTGCTCAGCAGAAAGGTCCCCATGAATTGGATGGATATGCTCAAAGCAGAGAACCTGGATCTGGACGTCAATCAAGTGGTGCTGACCAAGGAGATCGTGGATATGTGCCACAAAAACGGCATCAAGGTCAACGTCTGGACCGTTGACGACAAGGAACGCGCCGAGGAGATCGCCTCCTGGGGCGTTGATATGATCACCTCGAATATTTTGGAATAAAAGTAGTAAAAAGAAATACAAGCAGTGCTTGTAATTCTTTTTACTATAAATAGTCTTAAAATGTACCGATATTAAGATTTTTGGAGATTTTTTATGAGAAATAAAAATAATAAGCATCTTGGAATAGAAATTGATCCCGAATTACACTATAAGCTTCACTATATATCAAAATATTACGGTCGCTCTGCAAACGGCGAAATACTTTATTTGATAAGACAAGAAATAAAGAATTTTGAAAAGACCGAGGGGGAAATTGAACTCCCAAAAGCTTAAATATGTTTAACGACAGCAAAAAGGCACTTATTTTCATAAGTGCCTTTTTGCTATTTGGTTGATTTTTTCGCGACGTTTTATTCCCTCGCGGAAAGTATATCCTTTAAGGTCGAAATAGCGCCCGCGATGATCTTTGCCGCTTGCAGCGGCACCGCCTGGGCTTTTTTGAGCTTTGCGGCGACCTTGCCGTCACTTTTCTCGGCACCGTCACCAATACTAAACGTGATCTTTTGATACGTGCGGTTCCCCAGCTTGTCGCGCAACGACACCTCAACGATATGCTCGCCGTACGCGAGCGGCTTTTCGGGGCGATAGCTGACGCTTTCCTGCTCCCAACGGGCGGCAGCGCTGACGTTACGACCGTCCACACATAAAATAGAGGTACTTAAATTCACGCCCGAAATATCGAAATACTCCAATCTGATCTCACTTTCAAGCTCCTTTTCGATCACCTGTGTGTCAGCAGGGTAGACAGAAAGGATCGCAGGGCCTGCATTATCCTTGATCCGCGCCACACGGGGTACGGCTTCGGTTCCGAGCGTGGCGGTATATAAGTCCCCCTTCACCTCGATATAGTATTGCAGCCGTTCCATGCGCGAAAGGCGCTCGAACGGAACCGTCACCGCATACGCGCCTTGCCGATTTGGCTCTGCCAAATACGGCACGAACGCTCCGTTTTCCTTCACGTAAACGGTGGGCGGCGCAAGCTCCTTGCCCGCAACGGCAAAGGAGATGTCAAGATCGCCGCTTGTCAGGCGCACTCTTGCCGTGGGGGCAAGGGGTAGGATCGCGGGCACTACGGTGTCGGCAATCTCTGCTTCTTCGGGGGCTTCCGTCAGCAAAACGGTGTATTCCGCGCTTTCCTCCCCCTCGCGCAAAAAGCGGTAGGTCAGCCACTCACCCTCACCAAGCGCATCGGCACGGACCGTCGCGGCGTAGACCGAATAGCTTTCTTCATTCACAAGCCCGTCAACGGGCAGCATACGCAGGGTAGCGCTTTGCTCGCCCCCTTGCACGGAGTAAAACAGCCGAACGTCCTCTAAAACGCTTTCCTCATCGGGCAAGATCAGCTGCAACACAAGACTGCGGCGACGAAACGCGACGGTCGGCGGCGCGTGGTAATAGGAAAACAACTTTGCCAAAACCTCCTTCCTTAGGCAAGAGTGAGTCATCCGAACTCTTGCCTAGACAAACAATATCTCATACAACGGGCAGAGCCCGATGGGAAAGAACATCGCGGGCACGTAATTCATCACCTTTAATTTGGTGATGCCAAGCAGATTGGTACCGATGCCGATCACAAGCAGCGAGCCGACCGCGATCATTTCACCCGTGATCGCCACAGGAATCGTGCCTGCCGCCAGCACCGCCGCCAAGGTCAGCAGCCCTTGAACGGCAAACACACCAACAGCCGAAAACGCCACACCAATGCCAAGCGAGGACGCGAAGATCACCGCAGACACCATATCGAGCATCGATTTGGCATAATAGGTGCTATGCACGCGCAAAATACCGCTTTCCATCGCGCCCGTCACGGTCATCGCTCCAACGCAAAACAGCAGCGTTGCTGTCACAAACCCCTGTGCCACGTTGCCGCCCTTACCCTTCATCTTTCCCTCGATGAAGGCACCAAGACGGTTGATCTGGCGATCAAGATCCAGCAGCTCGCCAACAATAGCGCCAAGCACCACCGATACGATCATAATAAGCATATTTTGCACCTTTACAGCACCTAAAATACCAATCAGCAAGACACAAAGTCCAAGTCCCTTCTGCACGGTAGACGGCAGCTCGGCAAAGCGAGAGGCGCTGCTTTTTTCGCCCTCCTGCAAAAGGGGCTCGTCCTCTTTTCCCGTTTTTGACAAACGGGACGCGATCGCCTTGATGGCAAGTCCCAAAAAAGCGCCGAAAAGCACCGCAAACGTATTGACCAGCGTTCCCCATAAAGCCCAATTTGTCATAGACTCTCCTTTACGCACACGCGTGATGTGTAGATAAGAATTATTATAACACTCCTATATCCAAAAAGCAAGAAAAACGAGAAAAAAGTCGCTTTGCGACTTT
>JAGAMJ010000047.1 GCA_017624795.1 Clostridia bacterium | reverse complement strand
TGTTGATTTGAAACCCCGAATTATTTATCGTCCTACAACGAAACGAGAGGTATATGATGAAAGAATTTGAACTGAAATATGGCTGTAATCCCAACCAAAAGCCCGCGAAGATCTATATGCACGACGGCTCCGAGCTGCAGATCAAAATTTTGTGCGGCAGACCCGGCTACATCAATTTCCTTGACGCCTTCAACTCCTGGCAGCTTGTCAAAGAGCTGAAAGAGGCGCTCGGTCTTCCCGCTGTGACGTCCTTCAAGCACGTCAGCCCCACCTCGGCGGCTGTGGGTATTCCGATGTCGAAGGAGTTCATGCAAGCGTGCTTCGTCACCCCCGAGGAGGTCAGCACCCCCCTTGCCTGCGCCTACGCGCGCGCTCGCGGCACCGACCGTATGTGCTCGTTTGGCGACTGGGTGGCGCTTTCCGACGTGTGTGACGTTGCCACCGCAAAGCTGATCCAACGCGAGGTGTCCGACGGCGTCATCGCTCCCGGCTACGAGCCCGAGGCGCTGGAAATTCTGAAAACCAAGCGCAAGGGCGCGTACAATATCGTTCAGATCGATCCTGACTTCGTCCCCGCCGAGATCGAGCGCAAGCAGGTCTTTGGCATTACCTTTGAGCAGGGTAGAAACAACTTCCACATCGGTGAAGAATTGCTGCAAAACATCGTGACTGCGAACAAGGATCTGCCCGAGGCGGCAAAGCGCGACCTGATCATTTCTCTCATCACCCTCAAATATACGCAATCCAACTCGGTGTGCTACGCCGTGGACGGACAGGCGATCGGCGTGGGTGCAGGTCAGCAGTCCCGTATCCACTGCACGCGTCTTGCGGGCACCAAGGCAGACACCTGGTTTTTGCGTCAGCACGAGAAGGTGCTGGACCTGCCCTTCCGTGACGATCTTGCCCGCCCCACGCGCGACAACGTCATCGACGGTTATATCAACCGCAACGAGGAGGACGTTTGCGCTGACGGCAATTGGCAGAAATACTTCACAAAGCAGCCCGAGCCCCTCACCGACGCCGAGATCAAGGCGTACCTTGCGACAAAGGACGGCGTTTCGCTCGGCTCCGACGCTTTCTTCCCCTTCGACGACAACATTCAGCGCGCTGCTGCCAGCGGTGTCAAATACGTTGCCGAGCCCGGCGGCTCGATCCGCGACGACGCGGTGATCGAGTGTGCCGACAAGTACGGCATGGTCGTGGCGTTCACGGGTATGAGATTGTTCCACCATTAAGAGAAAGAGGGAACTGAATATGAAAATTATGGTTGTCGGTGGTGGCGGCCGCGAGCATGCCATCATCAAAAAGCTGAAAGAAAATAAAACGGTTGAAAAAATTTATGCACTTCCCGGCAACGGCGGCATCGCCGCCGACGCCGAGTGCGTTGCGATCGGCGCAAAGGATATCCCCGCGATCGTGGAGTTTGCAAAGGCGAACGCCATTGATTTCGCGGTCGTCGCGCCCGATGATCCGCTGGTGCTTGGCTGCGTGGACGCGTTGGAGGAGCTGGGCATTCCTTGCTTTGGCCCCAGAGCCAACGCCGCCATCATTGAGGGCAGCAAGGTCTTTTCCAAGGGCTTGATGCACAAATACGGTATTCCCACCGCCGCCAGCGAAACCTTTGACGATCCCGATAAGGCGATCGAATATCTTGCAAAGCAGGAGTATCCCACCGTCATCAAGGCGGACGGCCTGGCGCTCGGTAAGGGCGTTGTGATCGCGCAGGACTTTGACGAAGCGAAGGCAGCCGTCAAGGAAATGATGTGCGACAAGGTCTTTGGCGAGAGCGGCAGCCGTATTCTCGTTGAGGAGTTCATGACAGGTCCCGAGGTGTCGGTGCTTGCGTTCATGGACGGCAAAACGGTCGTGCCGATGGTATCCGCGATGGACCACAAGCGCGCAAAGGATAACGATGAGGGGCTGAATACGGGCGGTATGGGTACCGTGGCGCCCAACCCCTATTACACCGAGGCAGTCGCCGCCGAGTGTATGGAAAAGATCTTCGTGCCCACGATGAACGCCATGAATGCCGAGGGCAGACCGTTTAAGGGCTGTTTGTTCTTTGGATTGATGATCACCCCCAAGGGCCCGCGCGTCATTGAGTACAACTGCCGCTTCGGTGATCCCGAAACGCAGGTGGTGCTGCCGCTGCTTCAAAGCGATCTGCTGACCGTGATGCAGGCGGTCGCCGCCGAGCGACTTTGTGAGGTCGAGGTCAAGTTTTCCACGGGCGCTGCGTGCTGTGTGGTGTTGGCGTCCGACGGCTATCCGAAAAGTTACGCAAGCGGCTTTGAAATGAAGCTGCCCGAAACGAATGCGGGCGAATATCTGTTCGTCGCGGGCGCGAAAAAGGACGGCGACAAGCTCCTCACGGCGGGCGGCCGCGTGATCGGCGCCGTTGCCACCGACAAGGATCTGCCCACTGCCGTTGCACACGCATATCGCGTTGCGGAGAAGGTCGAATTTGAAAACAAGTATTGCAGAAAAGACATCGGCAAGCGCGCGCTTGCCGCACTGAAATAAGAGAGGACAGCAAATGGTTTACAGAGTTTTTGTTGAGAAAAAGCCCGAGCTTGCACACGAGGCAAACGGCCTTTTTGGCGAGCTGAAAAATCTGGTGGGGCTCACCGCGCTGGAAGGGGTACGCGTGATCAACCGCTACGACGTGGAAAACATTGACACGGCGCTCTTTGAAAAAGCAGTCCGCACCATCTTCTCCGAGCCGCAGCTCGATATCGTGACCGATGCGGTCGATGCAAAGGGTGGCATCGTGTTCGCCGTTGAGCCCCTGCCCGGTCAGTTCGATCAGCGCGCCGATTCCGCCGCGCAGTGCATTCAGCTGCAAAGCCAGGGCGAGCGCCCCACCGTGCGCTCGGCAAAGGTCTACGTGCTGTCGGGCAAGCTCTCCGACAAGGACGTTGAGGCGGTCAAAAAGTACGTGATCAACGCGGTCGAGAGCCGCGAGGCGTCGCTTGAAAAGCCCGAAACGCTTGCGATCGAGTATGCGATCCCGTCGACCGTTGCCACGGTCGAGGGCTTCATCACTCTTGACGAAAAGGGACTTTCGGAGCTTCTTGATACCCTTGGCCTTGCCATGGATCTGGACGATCTGAAATTTTTGCAAAATTACTTCAAAAACGAGGAAAAGCGCGATCCCACCATCACCGAGATCCGCGTGGTCGATACCTATTGGTCCGACCACTGCCGTCACACCACCTTCTCCACGCATATCGATAGCGTCAAGATCGACGATCCCGCTGTGCAAAAGGCGTACGAGCGCTATCTTGCCGCGCGCGTTGAGGTCTACGGCGAGGAAAAGGCGGCAAAGCGTCCTCAAACCCTGATGGACATCGCCACCATCGCCGTCAAGACGCTGAAAAAGCGCGGCGTGCTGCCCGAGCTTGACGAGAGTGAGGAGATCAACGCCTGCTCGATCCACGTCACCGCAAACGTGAACGGCGAGGATCAGGATTGGCTGCTGATGTTCAAGAACGAAACACACAACCATCCCACCGAGATCGAGCCCTTCGGCGGCGCTGCCACCTGTATCGGCGGTTGTATCCGCGATCCGCTTTCGGGCCGCGCCTACGTGCATCAGGCGATGCGTGTGACGGGTGCGGGCGATCCCCGCAAATCGCTTGCCGAAACCTTGCCCGGCAAGCTCCCCCAGCGCAAGCTCTGCCAAACGGCGGCTGCCGGCTATTCCTCTTACGGTAACCAGATCGGCCTTGCCACGGGACACGTGGCGGAGGTCTATCACGACGGGTACGCTGCAAAGCGTTTGGAGTGCGGCGCGGTTGTTGCGGCAGCGCCTGCCTATAACGTGCGCCGTGAGCGTCCCGCCCCCGGCGACGTGATCGTGCTGCTTGGCGGCAGAAC
>JAGAMJ010000046.1 GCA_017624795.1 Clostridia bacterium | reverse complement strand
CACCCGCGCTACCAACTGCGCCACACCCCGATGTTTTCTACCGCTCTATTATAACAAAAGCGCAAGGGACTGTCAAGCCCGCAAAGGAAAGTTTTCGGCGAAAAAATTGACACGTTTCGCGTTGTGTGCTATACTGAATATGCTTGAAGCTTCGGGCACTTTGTCCGCGGCAAAGGAGGTACTCTTATGAACCAAAAAGAAAAGAAGGTGCGTGCGGCTTCGGTCGTCGAGGCACTGAAAAAAATATATCCCGTTCCCGTTTGCGCGCTTGAATCGGGGGGCGATCCGTGGCGGTTGCTTGTGATGGGGCGGCTGTCGGCGCAATGCACCGACGCGCGCGTCAATATCGTGTGCCGCGAGCTGTTTGCACGCTTTCCCGATGCCGCCGCGATGGCAGCGGCGGATCTTGCCGAGATCGAGGCGATCGTGCGCCCCTGCGGACTCTACCACACCAAGGCGCAAAACATCATTGACGCGTCGCGTATGCTGCTGACCGAATACGGCGGCGAGATGCCCCACGAAATGGACGAGCTGCTCCGCTTCCCCGGCGTTGGACGCAAGATCGCCAATCTTTTGCGCGGCGACCTGTTCGGACTCCCCGCAATCGTGGCAGATACCCACTGTATCCGCATTTGCGGACGGCTTGGACTTTATCCGCAAAGCGAAAAGACCCAACACGGGTAGAGAAAATACTTGTGAAACTGGTAGAGCCCGCCGAGCAGAGCGACCTGTGCCACCGCCTGGTGCAATTCGGTCGGGACATTTGCTCCGCACGCGCACCGAAATGCAACGAATGTCCGCTTTACGCGCTTTGCGATATGGGCGGTGCAAAACCCAAAAAGGAGAGCAAAAAATGAGTACGTTACCGCTTTTTCACGGTCGCCCCGACGAACCGCGCACCGCGCGCGAGGACGCCGCCTACGATTTTCTGCAAAAACATAACATTCCCTTTCGCCGTGTGGATCACGCGCCCGCGATGACTATGGAGGATTGCGTCGCGATCGACGGGGCGCTTGGCGTTTCAATGTGTAAAAATCTGTTTTTGTGCAATCGCCAGAAAACCGACTTTTACCTCTTGCTCATGCCCGGCGATAAGCCCTTTCGCACCAAAGAGCTCTCGACGCAGCTTGAAACCGCGCGTCTTTCCTTCGGCTCTGCCGAGGATATGGAGCGCTTGCTTGGTGTGTCGCCCGGTGCTGTCACCGTGATGGGGCTGATCAACGACAAGGAAAACCTTGTGCGCTTGCTGATCGATAAGGATCTGCTTACCGATGCCGAGATCGGCTGTCACCCGCTTGTCAACACATCCAGCGTGGCGTTTTCGATGCAGGCGCTGCTGCAAACGCTGCTCCCCGCAACGGGACATACCCCAACGGTGGTGACGCTGGCATATGTATGAAAAAAGGAGCAATTGCTCCTTTTTTCATACCGTTACGGGGGATTTTATCATTTCGCGCAAGGCGCCAAGGGCGCTGTCAAGCCCGCCGACGGCGTCAATGAGGCCGTATTCCACGGCTTCTCTGCCGTCGATGATCGACCCCACGTCGGTGGCAAGCATATCGGGCGTCATCATCAATTCCTCTAACTTTTGCTTTGAGATATTCGAGTGACGGCAGATAAAATTCACGATGCGTCCCTGCATATCGTGAAAATAACGGTAGGTCTGCGGCACGCCAAGCACCAGCCCGTTGATGCGCACGGGATGAATGGTCATGGTTGCGCTGGGCACGATGAAGGAACGCTTCGACGCCACTGCCAGCGGCACACCGATCGAATGTCCGCCGCCCAGCACCAACGAAACGGTCGGCTTTTTCATTGAGGCGATCATTTCGGCAAGCGCCAGCCCTGCCTCAACGTCACCGCCCATGGTGTTCAGCACCACCAGAAGCCCTGCGATATCGTCGTTTTCCTCGATCGACACAAGCAAGGGGATCAGGTGCTCATATTTCGTCGCCTTCTGCCCGTCCCCCAAGCTGTAATGCCCCTCGATCTGCCCGATGATGGACAGGCAGTGGATCGCCTCGCCCTCCTTGCCCGCGGTCACACCGCCGCTTTTGAAGATCTCCTCTAATTCACTTTCCGTGCTTTGATCCTTTTCCTCACTCATAGAAAGCTCCTTCTTTCTGTTTTCTCATAGTTTTTCCAAAAAAGGTGCAAATATAAGCGAATTTCTTTGTTTTTTGCATTTACAATTAGATTTTTTTATGTTATAATGATATTCGTATGGGCGCGAAACGCTCATTAACGACTTTTTTACATAAGTGAGGTTTTGAAAATGGAAAAAAAGTTTGTGGTTGAAACCTCTGCCCGTCACATTCACGTGACCGCCGAGACCTTCGCCAAGCTGTTCGGTGCCGATGCCGAGCTGCACAACAAAAAGGATCTTTCCCAGCCCGGGCAGTTCGCCTGTGAGGAAAGGGTGACCGTCGTCGGCCCCAAGGGCGAGCTGAAGGTCAGTATCCTTGGTCCCTTCCGCCCCGCCGATCAGGTCGAGCTTTCCTTCACCGATGCGCGCACACTTGGCCTTAAATCCGTTCCCGTGCGCGAGAGCGGCGACGTTGCAGGCACCCCCGGTCTTACATTGGTCGGCCCCTGCGGTGAGGTCGAAATGGCAGAGGGCGTGATCGTTGCCAAGCGTCACATTCATATGACCTGTGCCGATGCCGAGCGCCTTGGCGTTGCTGATAAGCAGATCGTTAAGGTCGCCGTGGATACCGCACGTCCCGTGATCTTTGACGACGTAGTGGTCCGCGTTTCGGACAAATTCGCGCTTGCCATGCACATCGACACCGATGAGTGCAACGCCGCAGCCGCCTTTGGTGCGGTTTTGGGCGAGATCGTCTAAAAAGGAGCGCACATTATGAGAATTTTGTTTCAGGGCGACAGCATCACCGATGCAGGACGCGACAAACGAAATTATTATAACCTTGGTAACGGCTACCCCAAATACGCCGCAGAGCTGATCAAAAAGGAATTCCCCGACGCCGAGTTCATCAATCTTGGCATTGGCGGAAACCGCTCGGGGCAGCTCTTTGACCGTTCCAGCGCCGATCTGATCAACATTCAACCCGATGTCGTGTCGATCCTCATCGGCATCAACGACATCTGGCACCGTTTTGAAAGAGTACCCGTTCCCACGACCGATGAGCAGTTTGAGCTGAACTACCGCTGCCTGCTGCAAGAGATCCGCAAGCGCACAAGCGCCAAGATCATGATGATCTGCCCGTTCCTTTTAGATGCGGAAAAGAGCCAGCATCTGCGCGAGGGGTTGGATCGCATCATTCCGATCGTGGAAAAGCTTGCCGCCGAGTTTGCGGACGTCTATATGCCGCTGGACGCTATTATGACCGAGGCGATGAAAACGCAGCCCGAGCCCCTGTATTTCTCGGGTGACGGCGTGCACCCCAACGCTAACGGTTCCGCCTACATCGGCGAAAAATATGCGGAGTACATTCTGCCGCTTTTAAGAAATCTATAATTTAGAAAAGGAGATACAATCATGAGCAACGTAAGTGAAATGCCTTACGCACAGAGCTTGGAAGTCCAGCACATGTGTAAGGTCAAGAAGGGCTGCGATCACGGCCCTGCGCCCATTCCCGAGGAGGGCAAATGTGTTCAAGCAAAGCAGATCACCGATATTTCGGCATACACCCACGGTGTGGGCTGGTGCGCACCCCAGCAGGGCGCGTGCAAGCTCTCGCTGAACGTGAAGAACGGCATCATCGAGGAGGCACTTGTTGAAACCATCGGCTGCTCGGGTATGACGCACTCTGCCGCAATGGCAGCAGAGATCCTGCCCGGCAAAACGCTGCTGGAAGCGCTGAACACCGACCTTGTGTGTGACGCCATCAACACCGCAATGCGCGAGCTGTTCTTGCAGATCGTTT
>JAGAMJ010000045.1 GCA_017624795.1 Clostridia bacterium | reverse complement strand
TTTTTTGGAGCAGGCGACGGGAATCGAACCCGCGGCATCAGCTTGGGAAGCTGAGGTTTTACCATTAGACTACGCCTGCGACCTCTCTATTATAGCGCAAAGCGTTTGCCTTGTCAAGCCCGATGCCAAAATTTTACGGCGCTTTTCCGTCGACAATTTTCATATAAGCTATGGGGGTGAAGCTCCCCTTTTTTTATTTTTCAAGCTCCGACAGCAGCACGGGGAATGCCTTTTCAAACTGCGCGCCGTACCAATGCCCCTCGGCGGTCGCCTTCATCGCGGCAAGCGTGAAGTTGCCCGCGACGCGTGCCGCTTCAAGCGGCGTTTTGCCCCGCACCAGAGCGCCCGTGAATGCCGACGCGAAGATATCGCCCGTGCCGTGGCAGCTCTTGTCCAGCTTTTCGTGGGTATAATAGGAAATTTCCTTATCCCCTTTTGAAAGAATGGCGATGCCAAGCTCTCCCGCCTTGTAGGAAACGCCCGTCAGCACTACGGTTTTTGTGCCGAGCGCAAGGACCTTTTCCATCAGCGCACGGATATAGCTCTCGTCATACCCTGTGCCAACGTAGGGGGTGTCAGTCATCATCGCCGCTTCGGTGATGTTGGGCAGCGCGATGTCCGCTTCGCCGCAAAGCGCGCCCATGGCGTGTGCGTACGCCTCGTCAAAGCCGTAGTAAAGCTTGCCGTTATCCGCCATCGCGGGGTCAACGATCTTCACGCAATCGGGTGCCGCAAGGCGCGCGAACAGATCCTTTACCATTTCGATCTGACGGGCGCTGCCCAGATATCCCGTGTAAATGGCGTCGAAGGCAAGCCCTTCCTTTGTCCAATGGTCCGCGATGGCGGGGATATCGTCGGTCAGATCGCGAAAGGTCCAGCCCGAAAAGCCGCCCGTGTGGGTGGAAAGCACCGCCGAGGGCAGGATCGCCGTTTCGATGCCGCAGCAAGAAATAATGGGCAGCGCCACCGTGAGCGAGCATTGACCGAAGCACGAAATATCCTGCATTGTTAAAACTTTTTTGTCCTGAACGTTCATTTTGATCACCTCTTGATTGGGAATAAGTTCATTATATCACATTCTGATCAGAAAAAAAGCACCAAAACACAAACAATTTATATGACCAGATTTGATATTTCAGGCGGTTCTTTTTTTGGGTGCTTGTACATAAATTGTTGCAAGGGGGGTGGTGCCGTGCAAAACATCGTCGTGAATACGCAGCAGCTTTTGCCCGCAGTCCTTGCTGCCGCGCTGCCAAAGCGGCTTTGTGATGAGGTGCAAAAATCCGTTCCACCCGGTGCTATGATCGAGGAGCTGCGCCTGCGTCGCGGCAGATGCGCCTCGCTGACGCTGGCGGGGCGTAATCTGCGGCTTTCCACCGTGCTTTCGGGTGTGGAAATGGACGATATACTGTTGCGCTTTTGCGAGGGGTCGCTTTACGCGCACAGCGAAACCATTTCAAGGGGATATTTGACGCTGAAAGGCGGGATCCGTGTCGGGGTCTGCGGCAGGGCAGGCGTGTCGGGCGGCAGTGTGACAGGAGTGTCGCATATCAGCTCCTTTTCGATCCGAATTCCACACCCGGCGCCGCCCGTCGGCGAGGAGATCGCCTCGCTGCTCTACCGTCTTTCGCTCACGCGCGGGGTGCTGATCTACGCGCCCCCCGCAGTCGGAAAGACCACGCTTTTGCGTACCGTTGCCGCCCGTATGGCGGGGGGCGAGCACCCCTTGCGCGTGGCAGTGGTGGATACCAGAGGCGAGCTTGGCTATGCGCTTGGCTCACCGTCGCTTTTGCTGGATCTCTTGTCGGAATATCCGCGCGGCGTGGGGCTATCCATCGCCGCAAGAACGCTTTCGGCGCAGTTGATCGTTTGCGACGAGATCGGGGATCTCAGTGAGGCAAGAGAGATCGTGGAGGCGCACAACTGCGGTGTGCCGTTGCTTGCGTCGGCGCACGCCGCAAGCGTTACCGAGCTGCTGGCACGTCCAGGAATGCGGCTTTTGCACGAGGCGCGCTGCTTTGGCGCCTACGTGGGGCTTTCCAGGCGCCTTGGCAGCTTTGATTATGAGTACGATATTTTGGAGTGGGAGGCGGCAGATGCATTACTTTAAGCTCATCGGCATCGCGCTGATCCTTTGTTGCGGCGTGCTTGGCGGTCTTGCCTTTGCCGCATTTGAGCGCAGACGCTACCGTCAGGCGGAGGGCTTTGTGGCACTTTTGCGACACATTCGATTGCAGATCGACTGCTTTTCGCTGCCCGTGGAGCGCATTCTTGCCGTGTGCGATCATCGGATCCTTGTCGACTGCGGTACAGAAGCGACGAAGCTGCCCGATTTCAACGCGGTGCTACACGGTACACGGCTGTATGTACCCGAGGAAATGTGTCGGCTGCTTGCCGACTTCGGGGCGCAGCTGGGGGCGACCTATCGGGAGGAGCAGCTGCGCTGCTGCGACTATTTTTTAGAGAGGTTGATCCCTTGCTGCGATGCCTTGCGCGCCGAGCTGCCAAAGCGCGAGCGCATGGCGCTGATCCTGCCTATGGCGATCGCCGCGATGCTGGTGCTGCTTTTGCTCTGAAAGGAGAAAATAAATGGACGTTAGCTTAATTTTGCGCGTGGCAGGCATCGGGATCCTGGTAGCCGTTGCCGCGCAGATCCTTCAAAAAAGCGGAAGGGATGAACAAGCCACTTTCGTGACCGTTGCGGGGGTAATCGTAGTTTTTTTGATGCTGGTGCAGGAGATCGGCAACCTGTTTGACACGGTGCGCGGCATCTTTGGCTTTTAATGGGCATCGTACAGATCGCGGGGCTTGCGCTGCTTTCGGTGGCGCTGATCCTGTGCCTCAAAGAGCTGCGGGCAAGCTTGGCGCTCCCCACCCGTCTTGCCGCCGCGCTTTTACTGTTCGGCGCGGCGTTCGCGCTTTATGTTCCCGTTTTGGACCGTATGCGCGCGCTCTTTGCTTTGTCGGGCGCCGCCGATTTTGCAACGCCCCTGCTTCGCGCCGCGGGGATCGCGATCATTTGTGAGCTTGCCGTGTCCTTTTGCCGCGATCTTGGTGAGAATACGGTGGCAAACGGGGTGCTTTTATTTGGAAAATTAGAAATTCTTGTGTTGTGCTTGCCCCTTGTGGACGACGTGCTTCAAATAGCGAAGGAGTTGTTGAATTTTTGAAAAAAGTGGCGATACGGTGCGCGTTTTTCCTCATTATGCTGTACGCGCTGACACCGACTGCTTTTGCCAAGGAGGCGGACGCTGCCGACGGTGTTGCCGTTGAAGGCGCTGCGATCGCCGATGAAACGGCAGACTTTCAGGCCGCGATACCCGGAGAGGTCGCGGCGCTGCTGCCGCAGAGCTTTTTTTCCGAGGACCCCGCCGAAATGGCTGCGGGGATCGAGGAAGCGAGCGCTCCACGCGCGGTGCTTTCGGTCGTCGGTCGGCTGACGGGGCTCTCTTTGCGCGACAATCTGTCGTTGCTTGCAAAGATCTGCGGTGTTCTCATCCTTTCTGCGGTGTTCCGTGCGATCACGCCAAGCCCAAACGGCACGGGAAACGTGGGCAAGGCGCTCTCGTTTTGCGCCACGCTTTCACTGGTCGTTGTTATATTTTCGCTGCAACGGTTGCGGTTTTCTGAGATATCTGCCTATTTTTCTGCCGTGCAAACGCTTTCTTGCGCGATGCTGCCGATGATGGGTGCGCTTTACGCCATGGGCGGCAACGTGGGGGCGGCGGTGGCAAATCACGGCTTTATGACCGCTTTTCTGTCGATCTTGCAGACCGTCATCAGCGCAAGCGTGCTGCCCGTCGCGGGACTTTGCCTTGCGATGGCGCTGCTGGACGCCGTTTCGGGCAAGCTCTCGCTGCGTCCGCTTTGCGGACTGATCAAGCGGACCTACACGCTTGTTTTTTCCTTTTTAATGCTGCTGCTTTGCGGCGTTTTGGGCATACAGACGACACTTGCCAAGGGCAGCGACACCTTGGCGCTTCGCACCGCGCGCTTTGCGGCGGGCAGCTTTCTGCCTGTGGTGGGCGGCTCGATCTCGGAGGCGCTCCGCACCGTATCGGGCAGCGTACAGTATCTGCGCTCGGTGACGGGAACGGGCGCGATCTTGGTGCTGTTTTTTGCTTTTTTACCCGTGTTTCTTTCGGTGCTGCTGAACCGCACCGTGTTTTTGATCAGCGGTGCGGCGGCGAAGCTCCTTGGCTGTGAGAGTGAGGAAAAGATCCTGTGTGAGCTTGGCTCGGTCTACGGCTATTTTTTGGCGGTGATCGCGTCGATCTTTGTGACAACGGTCTTTTCGCTCACGCTTTTTGCTCGCTGCGCCACGGCGGGAGGATGAAGCGATGGGGGCTTCGATCTTGGCGCTTTTCGGCGTGGTTTTTGCGGCGGCGATCGCCGACCTTCTGATCCCGGGAGAGGAGAAGGGCGGGACAAGGCAATTTTTACATATCCTCTGTGCCCTGACGGTCCTTTTGCTTTTGCTTTCCCCCTTCCTGTCTTTGCTGCATCGTGCCGACGGCTTTTTGGAGGGCGAGGTCGAGTGGGAGGAGGGAGAGGTGAAAAAATCCGACTTTGAAAAACAGTTTTCGGAAGCGGTGGCAAACCGCAGTGCCGCGCAATTGAGGCAGGGACTGTATGCCCTGTTGGAGCAGCAGTACGGCATTGATGCTGCGGATTGTGAGATCACGGTAACGCTTGATGGCGAAGGAGAGCTTCGGCGCATAGCGGTGTTTTTGAAGGGCGCGGCGCTGTTGCAGGATCCCGAGGAGATCAAGCAAGATCTTTTGAAACGGTTTTCGTGTGATGTGGAGGTGCGATGATGGATCGTGATACAAAAAGCAAGCGCGCGCGGGGGCTATTTGACTTTTTGCGTGCGCGCGGCAAGCTCTGGCTGCTGGTTGGCGGCGTGATCGTGGGCGTTTTTTTGCTGCTTTTGGGCAGCGGCATCGGAACGCAGAGCAAGGAAACGGGTACTCTTACCGATGAAACGGCAGTATACGAGAACGCAGCGGATCTTGCCGCCTATCAAAAGGAATTGGAAAAGGAATTGGCGGCACTTTGCCAGTCGGTGGCGGGCGTCGGGCAGGCGGACGTGATGGTCACCTTGGGCAGCGGGCGGCGCGTGGTCTACGTGACCGATGAGAACGGCGAGGTCGCCACCACGGGAACGGGAAGCGCGCAAAGGGCGGTTTACCGCACCGTACAACCGCCGACCGTTGTGGGTGTTGGCGTTGTTTGTAAGGGCGGTGATAACCCCCACGTGCAACGGGCGCTCACAGATCTGATCTCTACTACGCTTGGGATCACGACAAATCGGGTTTTCGTTGCGGGAAAATAACAAAATTGGAAAAATATCATATTAGCTTTTTGAAAAGTTGGAAAAAATATATGAAAAAGTAGAAAACATAAATCAAAAAATAGAAAAGATCGCGTGGCGGCATCTGCTTGCGCTTTGCAAAGAGAAGATCACCCGTTTGGTGTGGTCTTCTTTCTGTTTATTTGGGTATTGCGGTGGCGAAACACACATATACTGATAAAAAATAAAAGGGATAGGGGACGTTATGCAGATTTTGGGGAGGATCGAGGCAAAGCAAAAGCGGTTTTTTGTCGGCGGCAGAGAGGTTCTTCGCATTGATTTCGAGCTGCCGACGGGTCAAACCCCGGCGGCAAAGCATTTTTTTGACGTGGTGCGCTCGCTTTGCGCCTGCGCTGAACGAGAGCAGCTTCCCCTTGCCACCGAGGCACTTCAAGATGCCGTTCGCGCGGGACAGGGACATCGCTTTGCAAGGCGCCAATATCGCGTCGCCCTGACGGAAAAGTCCGCGGGAAAGCGCCGCCGCGTGACGGTGAGCGTCACGCTTTCTTTTCATGATGCGCGTCGGAGCGAGCAGGTGGTGTATTTCCGCGTTTTGGAAACGCTGTGGGACGCCGAGGGGGTTTTGCAAGCAGACAAACGAAAAAAGCGCAGGACTTGGCGCTTCAAAGCATTCTTCAAAGGGCGAAAAACGGGGAAAGCGTCGAAAGAAAAACAAGAGAATTGACGCAGGCGAGGGGGATTGACGAAAAAATTTTCGTCCCCCTTGAAAAATATAAAAAAATATGATAATATAAATTTAATAATAAAACATTGCGCGGCAGGAACGATGCCGCGAAGAAGGAGGACGAGCAAGGTGTCAAAGGAAGCCATTC
>JAGAMJ010000007.1 GCA_017624795.1 Clostridia bacterium | reverse complement strand
TGACAAAAAAGACGATGGCGGCAACGGGTCTTTTCGGCGCGATCGCGGTAGCGGGTGCCGTGGGGCTTTTGATGAGTGGCGGCAACACCATGCCGCGCCGTATGGCAAAGCGCACGGGCAAGGTGATGAGCTCCGTGGGGCACAAGATGCAAAACGTGGCGCACAGCATGGGCAAAAACTAAAAATATCCCCCAAAACGGTATCCGTTTTGGGGGATATTTTCAAAGCACCGCTTCCACCGCTGCAAGCACGCGCGCAGCGACCTCGTCGGCACTGCCCGAGGCGTCAATGATCGCCACGTTATCGCTAAGCAAGTCGAATACGCGCAGGAACGTGTCACGGAAAAGCGTTAACGTTTCCTCTTTTTCATAAATTTCCTTTGCCTCGCCGCGCTTGCCGATGCGCGAAAGCGCCTGTTTTGGCGAGATATCCAAGAAAATGCAAAGATCGGGGCGGCGGATCGCGGGGCAGCCCACGTTCATACCCTTTACCCAATCGAAATCGCAAAGACTGCCCTGGTAGGCAAGGGACGAGTAATAATAGCGGTCAGACAGCACGTCCTGCCCTGCGTTCAGCATATCCTCGATGCCGCCTTTCACCACGTTATGCACGATGCGGTCAAGCGTAAAGAGCGCCGCCATCTCAAAGGCGGTGCGCTCAACCCTTCCCGAAAGTGCCTCGCGCAGCATTTTGCCCGTTTCGGTGGCGGTGGGCTCTGCCGTGATCTGCACGCTTCTTCCCTTCGCCGTAAGGTGCTGCGAAAGCAGCTTGATCTGGGTGCTTTTGCCGCAGCCGTCGATCCCCTCAAATACGATAAATTTTCCCGTGCTCACCACAGTTCCCCTTTCGCAAAAGTCGTTATCCCTATTGTACATCAAAATGCGCGATTCGTCAACCACTACCCGAAAAATCCACGTGCCCCAATATTGACAAACCCCCGAAAATCTTCTATAATATTGTCTGAAAACAAAAGAAACCGAGGAACCCCTGTATGAAATTCGACGGCATATTTTTCGATCTGGACGGCACGCTGCTCCCCATGGACAACGACGCCTTTACCAAGGGCTATCTGGGGCTGCTTGCAGCCGCCGTGGCGCCCTACGGCTTTGAGCCGAAAAGTATGATCAGCGCGATGTGGAAGGGCGTTGCCGCCATGGTCAAAAACGATGGCAGCCGCACGAACGACAAGGTCTTTTGGGAGGTCTTTTCGGGGATCTTGGGCAGCTTTGCAAGCGAGCATATCGCTGATTTTGACAGATTTTACACAAAGGATTTCCATAAGGCGGTCGCCTTTACTGCCCCGACCGAGCAAGCGGTAAAGGCAGTCGCGCTGGCGCGAAAAAAGGCGGACAGGGTGGTGCTTGCGACCAACCCCTTCTTCCCCCGCGTTGCGGTCAACGCCCGCCTTTCTTGGACAGGGCTTTCCGAGGGCGATTTTGACCTGATCACCGATTACGAAAACTCTTGCTATTGCAAGCCGAACCCCACCTACTTTTTGGATATTTGCGAAAAAATGGGCGTTGCGCCCACGCGTTGTCTGATGATCGGCAACAACGCCGAGGAAGACATCGCGGCGGCGCAAGCCGCGGGGCTTTCGACCTTTCTGATCACCGACTGCCTGATTGCCGAGGGCGAGATCCCCGATACCCCGAAGGGCTCGTTTTCCGAGCTGATCGATTTTCTCGCGGCACTGTAAGAAAAGCTCCGTACACGGTGTACGGAGCTTTTCTTAACCCTTTGGAAATACGCACTTTGAAAAATCGGGGGTGAACGCGGTACCGACCGATTCCCCCGTTTGAAAATAGCCCTCAAAGCCAAGGAAACGCGCGTGTGCCATCACGCTGTCGTATTCAAAGCTCGTCACGCGCCTTTGCAGGCATTTAGGTGCCGAACGGGGCGCGAAATCGGGGGTGTATTGCCGCATCAGCGACAAGCGTATCTTTGAAACGGGCAGGGTTTTGGCGATCAGATCCAGCACCGCCATCGAGTCCTTGCGACTGCCCGGCAGCACCAGGTGCCGCACCATTACGCCCCGCGTCATCAGCCCCGCGCCGTCAAATCGCACCTCGCCCGTTTGCCGCAGCATTTCGGCAAGCGCAGCGGTGGCGACCTCACTGTAATCGGGCGCGGCGGAATACTCGCCCGAAAGCGTGGCGGAGCTATACTTGAAATCGGGCAGATAGATATCCACCAGCCCCTCCAAGCGCCGCAGCGTTTCGACGCGCTCATAGCCGCCGCAATTATACACAACGGGGATCGACAGTCGCTCTCGCACCGCCGAAAGCGCCTCGGCGATCCTGTCGGCATAGTGGGTGGGTGTCACTAAATTGATATTATGTGCGCCCTCTTTTTGGAGAGCGAGAAAAAGCTCGCCAAGCTCCTTTGTGGAAAAGAGCTTGCCTGCGTCCGGCGAGCGAATGGCGCTGTTCTGACAGTAAACGCACCGCAAGGAGCAGCCCACGAAAAAGACCGTGCCCGATCCCCTTGTACCGCTGATGGGCGGCTCCTCAAAGGGGTGGAGCGCCGCGCGCGCCACGCGCACCTCGGCAGGCATACCGCAGTATCCGACCTCGCCCCGCGCGCGGTCGACACCGCACCGACGCGGACAAAGCGTGCAGCCCATAAAACAGCCCCCCTTTCCAAGCAATCCGCCTTTATCATATCACAAAGTGATATTTTTTTCAAGACCGTGTCACAAATGCGCGAAAATATGATACAATAGAGTTAACGAGAACCATTTCTCACACACGGAGGTCTTACCATGAAGCAGTCTGTCATTCGATCCGCCGAGATCCTTTGCGTCGGCACCGAGCTGTTGATCGGCGATATCGTGAACACCAACGCGGCGTATCTTTCCCGCCGTCTTGCCGCTTTGGGCATCGGTGTTTACCGCCAGAGCGTGGTGGGTGATAACAGCAAGCGTCTTGCCGAGGATCTGCGCTCAGCGCTGGACCGCGTGGATCTGGTGGTGACCAGCGGCGGACTTGGCCCGACCTACGATGACCTGACCAAGGAAACGGCGGCAGCCGTTTTCGGGCGCGAGATGACGCTGCACGAGGCGTCGCTTGCCCGTATCGAGCGTTATTTTGCCGAAAGCGGCCGCGTGATGACCGACAACAACCGCAAGCAAGCTATGATGCCCGAGGGCGCTGCCGTATTCCCCAACGACTACGGCACCGCCCCAGCCCTTGCGCTGGTGCGCGAGGACGGCAAAACGCTGGTGATGCTGCCCGGCCCTCCGCGCGAGCTGGAACCGATCTTTCGCGAGCAGGTCGAGCCGTTTTTGCACGAGCGCTGCGACGCGATCCTGTTCAGTCGCAATATCCACATCGCCGGGCTTGGCGAATCGGCAGTGGAAAACGCCCTGCCAAAGGAGCTGCTTGACAGCACCAACCCCACCCTTGCCCCCTACTGCACCGCGGGCGAGGTGCGATTGCGCGTCACCGCTAAGGCAAGGGACGAGCAAGGCGCCAAGGCGCTTTGCGACGCGATGATCGACCGTATCCAAGCAACCGCGGTCGCGCCCTACATTTACGGCATTGATATCCCCTCGCCCGAGGCGGCGCTGCTCGCGGCACTGCAAGAGCGATGCCTCACCGTGGCGACCGCCGAATCCTGCACAGGGGGGCTCATCGCAAAGCGCCTGACCGACGTCGCGGGCTGCTCCGCGGTCGTGGCAGGCGGCGCCGTCACCTATCAGACGCGGGAAAAGACCGCCATTCTCGGTGTTCCAAGTGAGCTGATCGAGCGTTGCTCGGTGGTCAGCGCCGAGGTCGCCGAGGCGATGGCAAGGGGCGCGCTTGACCGCTTTGCCACCGATCTTGCGATCGCCACGACGGGCTATGCGGGCCCCGGCGGCGGCACCGAGCGCGATCCCGTCGGCACGGTCTATATCGCGGTGGCGACAAGGGACACCGTACAGAGCAGACGCCTGTCGCTTTCCCCCGGGCGGGACCGCGCCTATATTCGCACGGTGGCGGCGACCAACGCGATCCTGGACGCGTGGCGGCTGCTGAAAAAATGATCCCACCTCGCGCGCATCAGCTAAACATAATTCTTTAAGTTAAAATTATATGACATATATTAAAAATTATGTTAAACTTCTTGACAGTACCGCCAAGTTATGTTAAAATTGTATCAATTTACTTTTGCAACCCGTCGCTAATGGGCGCGCTTGATTTGGCTCCACCGCGATGAGGTGTTGCAGAAAGGACTGTATCATGGCAAAATTTCGCAAAATCGGTATACTGACCTCGGGTGGTGATGCGCCCGGTATGAACGCCGCCATTCGCGCCGTAGCGCGCAAAGCACTGGACGAGGGCGTTGAGGTCGTCGGCATCGTGGGCGGTTATTCCGGTCTGATCCAGGATAACATCGTTCCGCTCAGCCCCCGCTCGGTTTCCAACATCATTTCGCGCGGCGGCACGATGCTTTACTCCAACCGTTGCCACGAATTCAAGACCGAGGAGGGTATGCAGCGCGCGATCGAGGTCTGCCGCAAGCATGAGATCGACGCCATCGTCGCTATGGGCGGTGACGGCACATTCCGCGGCGCTACGGACCTGACCAACAGAGGGATCCCCACCGTTGGTATCCCCTGCACCATCGACAACGATATCACCGCCACCGACTATACCATCGGCTTTGACTCGGCGATGAACACGGCACTGAAAATGATCGACTGCCTGCGCGACACGTGCGAGTCGCACGCGCGCTGCAACGTGGTCGAGCTGATGGGCCGCGACTGCGGTCAGATCGCGCTTTACACCGCGATGGCATCGGGTGCGGTTGCCGCCGTCATTCCCGAGATCCCCTTTGACGAAGGAAAAGCTCTTGCACGTATTCAGCGTCTGGTCAAATCGGGCAAGCGCAGCTTCCTTGTGATCGTCAGCGAGGGCGTTCTCACAGAGGACGGTCAAAAATACGGCGAGCTGCTGACCAAGCGCATCAGCGAGCAGACCGGCGTTGAATCGAAATTCGCCCGCTTTGCACACGTCGTGCGCGGCGGTCAGCCCACCTTACGCGACCGCTATACCGCAACCGCTATGGGCGTGCGCGCGGTGGAGCTTTTGCTGCAAGGCAAGAGCAACGTTGTTATGTGCGAGCTTGACGGCAAGATCGTGGACGTGGATATCAACTACGCTCTGATCGCAGACCGCACCTATAAAAACAAGTTAAAGCCCGGCGATCTGGATAGCTTCACTAAGGAGCAGATCGCCTCGATGCAGGCACTTGCCGAGCAGCGCAAGCAGGAGCTTGCGTCCCTTTATAAAATGGTCGTGGAAACCAGCAAATAAGGGGGTAAATGATGAAAAACAACGATATGAGAAAGGTGACCATCATCGGTGCGGGTAACGTGGGCGCGACCATCGCCTATACCCTTGCCATTGAGGGTGTCGCCAACGAGATCGTGATGATCGACATCAAAAAGGAAAAGGCAGAGGGCGAGGTCATGGATATCGCCCAGGGCTCCCCCTTCTTCCTTGGCACCGAGATCATCGCCGGTGACTATCCCGACACAGTCGGCTCGGATATCGTCATCATCACCTCAGGCGCGGCGCGCAAGCCCGGTCAGACGCGCCTTGATCTGGCACAGAACAACGTCAACGTGCTTGGCAGCATCGCACCCCAGATCACCGCATACGCCCCGAACGCCATTTATCTGATGGTCAGCAATCCCGTGGACGTTATGACCTATGTTTTTCACAAGATCACGAACGTTCCCGAGCGTCACATCATCGGCTCGGGTACGATCTTAGATACCGCGCGACTGCGCTCGTACCTTGCCGACCACTTTGACATCAGCCAGCAGAACGTCCACGCCTTCGTGTTTGGCGAGCATGGCGACTCCTCCTTCATTCCCTGGTCGCAGGCGAATATCTCCTGCGTGAATATCGAGCAGTATCGCCACTCGTTCAGCGAGCAGCGCCCCATCTCCCCCGTCGATCAACCCGCGGTCGAACGTCACGTGCGCTCGTCGGGCGCGGAGATCATCTCGCGCAAGGGCGCGACCTTTTATGCGGTGGCGCTTGCCGCGGTCCACATCTGCAAATGCATTTTCAGCGGTGATGATACCGCGATGACCGTTTCCTCTATGATGCACGGCGAATACGGCATTGACGACGTCTGCCTTTCTACCGTCAAGCTGGTGGGCAGAGATGGCATCAAGGCGCACATTCCCGCAGAACTGACCGAGAGCGAAAACGAAAAGCTGCACCACAGCGCAGAGTGCCTTCGCGCTGTGATCGATCAGATTGAATATTGACGCAAAAAGAGCAAACACAGCTGTGTTTGCTCTTTTTGGTCGTCGGGCGCGCACCACCAACAATGGAGCAGCGCACAACCCCCCGACATGCTCAAAATCGAGCGTGTCGGGGGCTTTTGCATCAGATCTCGGGGATCTCGATCTCAACCTCGCGGCCAAGGTCAGAGGACCTTGCGATGCCGTCCAGGATCGCCTGGTTGTAGAGGATCTGAGAGGTGGGAACGGGTGCGGTGCCGCCGTTCTTGATCGCGTCAAGGAAGGAACGGATCTTCTTATCGAAGTTAGAGGGTGCAGATGCCTTGGGAATGATCTGGGGGATCTTGGTTTCGACCTGCTTGCCTGCGACCTCGTGGTAGATGGTCAGATCGCCGCCGATCGAGCCGTTCCAGCACTCGGTGGAGGGGATACGCATGCTGCCCTTGGTACCGTAGATGATGGTATCACCCGAGGTATCCAGGTTCATCGCCCACGCAATACGGAAGGAAATGACAACACCGCCCTCCAAACGAATGAACGCAGCGGCAAAGTCGTCAACGCCGAATTTTTCAGCGTACTCTGCTCTCTTTGCCTTGGGATAGCCGCAATAGTTGGGATCCTTGCCGAAGAAATCGGACTTGTAGCCCGAAACCGTCAAGGGCTTGGGATAACCGATGGCGTTCAGCACCATATCCAGCGAGTAGCAGCCGATGTCGGCAAGTGCGCCAAGACCTGCGGTTTCGTTCTCGATAAAGGTGGTGCCAAAGGGCGTCGGAATACCGCGACGGCGGCCGCCGCCGGTCTGAATGTAGTAGACCTTGCCAAGCTCGCCCGACTGCACGATATCCTTGACCATGATCATGTTATTGTCAAAACGGGGCTGGAAGCCGATCGACAGGATCTTGCCGCTCTTTTTCTCGGCGCGCATGACCTCAACGGCCTCCTCGGTGGTGACCGTAAAGGGCTTTTCCAGCAGAACGTGAAGTCCTGCGTTCAGCGATTCGATCGCGGGGCCCGCGTGCTGACGGTTGTAGGTACAAATGGTGACAGCGTCAAGTCGAAGCGACTTGTCTGCCAGCATTTCCTTGTGGTCGGCATAATCGGTCTTAACGCCCTCAACGCCGTTCTTTTCAAAGAATTTCTTTGCCTTGCCGGGGATCAGGTCGCAGCCTGCCACGATCTCAACGTCGGGCTGTTTGAGCAGCGACTTGATGTGGCTTTCGGCGATCCAGCCGCAGCCGATGAAGCCGATGCGGATCTTTCTGCCCGCGTCGATCTTGACTTCCTCATGCGTTTCCTTGAACGCGTCCAGGTTCTTATCTTCTGCCATGGTAGTTCCTCCTTTTATTTGATCGGCATCAGTAGCCGATAGATTTCAGATAGTTGATGCTCTTTTCAACGCATTCCAGCGCCGAAAGTCCCATAGATGCCTTATCCTGCTCGACGACCAGCCACTCGGCGTTGCTTTCCACCGCTGCCTTCAAAATAGCGGGGAAATCGTTAAGGCCCGAGCCAACGGGACGGAACTCAAAGTTGCCGGGGCGCTTGGGCTCGGTGCTTTGAATACCGATCAGCTCGTACATATCCTCGGACTTTTCACCGTAAAAGTCCTTCAAATGCACCACGGGGCAGCGGTTCTTGTACTTACGGATATAATCCGCGGGCACCTCGCCGCCGACGTTCACCCAGCAAACGTCAAGCTCGGTTTGCAGCAGATCTGCGGGGACGCTTTCATACAGCACGTCAAGGCCGTATTTGCCGTCGATCTTGATGAATTCAAAATCATGGTTGTGGTACAACAGCCCCATGCCAAGCTCTCCTGCTGCCTTGCCCAGCATCTTCACGTTCTCGACCACCTCGGCAAAGCCCTCGGCACCCGGACGGTACTCGGGTGTCATATACGGGATCACCACGTATTTCACACCGATCTCGGCATACTGCGAAAGAACGCCCTTGGGGTCAGCGACCATATCCACGTAGGGCACGTGTGCCGAAATGGGCGTCAGCCCAATTTCCTCACACATCGCCTTGATCTCGGCGGGGGCGTGACCGTGCAAGCCGGCAAATTCCACACCGTCATAACCCATTTTCTTGATCTTTTCCAGCGTTCCGCGGAAATCAACTTTTACGTCACCTCTCACGGAATAAAGCTGCACTGCAATCGGTAAAGCCATGATGCATACCTCCAAAATATAGATTTGTAATTTAATTATAAGACAATATCTGTTCTTTGGCAAGTCAAAATCGGTGTTTCATAAGACAAATATTGCTTTATTCTCGACGGCTTTCTATATAGAAAAAGGCAACGCGCCGCAGCGCGTTGCCTTTTTTTGATCGATCGCTCTTATTCCTCTGTTTCGACGGTGGCGTCGCCCTCGATCTTGGGCAGATCGCAAGCGCCGCGCGTCTTTGCGGATCTTGCAACCATTGTGGACAGGAACGCCAGCGCCAACACGTTGGGCAAGACCATCAGATAGTTGAAGAAGTCGGTCAGCTCCCAGACGAAGCCGTTGCTGAACAGCGACCCTGCGAAGATGAAGATCACCGCAACTACGGTGTAGACCTTCACGCCCTTCTTGCCAAAGAGGTACTCGGCGTTGATCTTGCCGAAGAAGTTCCAGCCAAGAATGGTGGAAAAGGCGAAGAAGAACAGGCACACGGCAACGAAGATGTTACCGAAGGTTTGACCGAACACGGTACCAAACGCCAACTGTGCGAGAGTTGTCTTTGCATAGCCGGGCACCTCACGTACACCATCTGCGTTGGTTACGTAGTTAAGCGAGTTGCCAAGCACACTGTTGTCACCGGCATACAAGGTGGAGATCACAACAAGCGCGGTCAAGGTCAGCACGATAAAGGTGTCGATGAACACGCCGATCATAGCAGTCACGCCCTGCTCGTGGGGGGTCTTGACGTTTGCTTGCGCGTGCGCGTGAGGCGTGGAGCCCATACCTGCTTCATTCGAGAACAGTCCGCGCTTCGCGCCCTGGGAAAGCGCCATCTTCAAGGCGTAACCAATACCGCCACCGATCAAGGCGTTCGCGTTGAAGGCGTACTTGAAGATCATACCGAAGGTTTCGGGAATGTACTGGATACGGGCGAAGATCACGACAAGAGCGCCAAGAATGTACGCGCCCGCCATCAAGGGGACCATCTTTTCGGTCACGGAAGCGATACGGTTGACACCGCCAAGGAAGATCACGGCGGCAAGCGCAGCCACCACGATGCCAATGATCC
>JAGAMJ010000006.1 GCA_017624795.1 Clostridia bacterium | reverse complement strand
TACTTGCCGAAACCGAAGACGGTGCGAAGGGCACGATCACGGCAAGCAAGCTTGCCGTTGGCACCAACGACGATCTTGGCTTTGCGATCTACGGCACAAACGGCGCGCTTCGTTTTTCCCTGATGGATCCAAGCTTCCTTGAATTTTACGACAATCAAGCCGAGCACACGCCGTACGGCGGTCTTGGTGGCTTTACGCACATTGAATGTGTCGGTCGTTATCCCGATCCCGCGGGTGCTTTCCCCTCTCCCAAGGCAGCACAGGGTTGGCTTCGCGGGCACGTGATGAGTATGTACGATTTTCTCAATGCCGTTTATACGGGAAAGCAGAATGCGCCCTCCTTTGCAGACGGCGCCTACGTTCAGCGCGTGATGGAGGCGGCGATGCTTTCCGCTGCCGACAGGCGAGAAAGGCAGGTATTGCCTTGAAGATCCTGGGACTGACGGGACCGTCGGGCGCCGGAAAGGGCACGGTTGCCGCTATTTTTCAAACCTTCGGTATCCCCTCTATTGACACAGATGCCGTATATCACCAATTATTGGACGAGGGCGGCGCTATTACAAAGGAATTGACCGATTTCTTCGGTCAAGAGCTATTAGACGAGCACGGCAGGATCGACCGCAAAAAGTTGCGTGCCACCGTATTCGGCAAAGAAAACACCCCTGCTCTTTTGCATACTTTGAACAAGATCACCCATAAATATGTTATGGCAAGAACAAACGAGAGGATCGATGCGCTTGCGCAAAGCGGCGTTGCTGCCGTTTTGATCGATGCCCCCTTGCTCTTTGAGGCGGGCGTTGACAAAGCGTGTGATGCGGTCATCGGGGTACTCTCGGACCGTGCGGTACGGCTTTCTCGCATCACGGCGCGCGACGGCATCACCGAAGAAGCCGCGCAAATGCGTCTTGACGCCCAGAAAAACGACGATTTTTACCGATCAGCTTGCCAATACATCATTGAGAATAACGGCGACCGCACTGCGTTGGAATCGCAGATCCGTTGCCTGTTAAAAAAGCTCAATTTGGAGGTATAGGGTGAAGGCAAGCGGCGAAAAAAGTATTGTTACAGTTCTTTTGGTCTTTCTCTGTCTTGCTCTGCTTGCGCTTTTTTTGGCGCAAAGCACGGTAAACGTAAGACGTGAAAGACGCGAGAAGCTGTACGTACAAACAGCAATCCTTGCCGCCGCTGAATTCAAAATCCCCCCCTCTCTTGTCCTTGCGGTGATCCGCACGGAAAGCGATTTCCGCCCGAATGCCGTTTCAAAAGCAGGTGCTTGCGGCTTGATGCAGCTTATGCCCCAAACCTTTTCGTTTTTACAGGAAAGCGCGTTTGACGAGCAGCTTCCAAGCAACGCGATCTTTGATCCCGACGTCAATATCCGTTACGGTACCTTTTATCTATCCTACCTTTTTGAAAAATTCGGCAATTGGTTCACCGCGCTTGCCGCATACAACGCGGGCGAAGGACGTGTTGCTGAATGGCTCACCGACGCGGAGCTTGCCCCGAACGGACGCTTGAAGAATATCCCTTTTGCAGAAACCGCCGAGTATGTGCAAAGCACGTTAGAGCATTACGGCGCATATCGTGAAAAATATAACCAAAGGAGCTAATTATGAGTGAAAATAAAACAGCAAAAGAATTAAGCAAGCAGCTTTTCTATCAAAAGAAAAGCGTATATCAAAAAAAAGAACCTTCTCACATTGAAAAGGCATACGACTACGCAAAGGGATATGCCGCTTTTCTGGACGCCGCCAAAACCGAGCGTGAGGCGGTGCGTGAGGCGATCCGCTTGGCAGAGTACAAGGGCTTTGTGCCCTATTGCTTTGGCGATCAGGTAAAAAAGGGTGGAAAATACTACTACAATAACCGCGGCAAATCTCTATACCTCTTTACTGTGGGCACGGAGCCGCTTGATATGGGCATTCACATTTCCGCTGCGCATATCGATTCCCCGCGCCTTGACCTCAAACAATGCCCCTTGTATGAGGAAGGCGGCATGAGCTTTTTCAAAACGCATTATTACGGCGGTATCCGCAAGTATCAATGGGTCGCTACCCCTCTTGCCCTGCACGGTGTCGTCGTCAAGAAGGACGGTTCGACCGTTGAGGTTTGTGTGGGCGAGGACGATCGGGATCCCGTTTTCTATATCAACGATCTGCTCCCCCACCTTGGGCACGAGGCAGACCGAAAGCCCATGGGCGAGGCGATCCCCGGCGAAAAGCTGAATGTTCTTGTGGGCAGCCGCCCCTTTGATAACAGCGATGAAAAGGATATGATCAAGCTCAACACCATGGCGCTTCTCAACGAAAAATACGGCATCACAGAGGACGACTTTTTGTCCGCAGAGCTCTCGGTCGTTCCTGCCTTCAAGGCGCGTGATATCGGCTTTGACCGTTCCATGATCGGTGCTTACGGGCACGATGACCGCGTTTGCGCTTATCCCGCACTTTCTGCCATTTTTGACTGTGCCGACTCCAAGCACACGCTGCTGTGCGTGCTTGCCGATAAGGAGGAAACGGGCAGCGACGGCAACACGGGTATGAAAAGCGATCTTTTCCTTGACCTGATCGATCATCTTTCCTCGGTGCTGAATGCCGATCCCGCCTTGGTTCGCGCGAATTCCAAATGCCTTTCCGCCGACGTTTCGGTAGCATTTGATCCCAATTTCCCCGACGTATTTGAAAAGCGCAACACCCCTCTGCTTTCAGCGGGCGTTGTGCTGACAAAATTCACGGGCTCGCGCGGCAAATCGGGCACGAATGACGCGAGCGCCGAATATATCGGCTGGCTACGCGGCATTATGGAGGACGCACAGGTCGTGTGGCAAGCGGGCGAGCTTGGCAAGGTCGATTGCGGTGGCGGCGGAACGGTTGCCAAATTCCTTGCACAGCACAATATTGAAACCGTGGATCTCGGTGTCCCCGTGATCTCAATGCACGCCCCCTGCGAGGTGATCGCAAAGGTCGATCTGTATGAAGCCTATCGCGCGTTCTGCGCCTTTTGCCTTGCCTGATGTTTGATACGTTAAATGCGATCGAAGCGCGCTTTTTGGAGCTGGAAGCCAAAAGCGCGGACCCAGGGCTTTTGTCCGACGGACAAGCAGCCGCCGCCCTGATGAAGGAATACAGGCAGCTTGAACCCACCGTTTTGAAGCTGCGGGATTGGCGGCGGCTGCAAAAGGAAGCCGAGGAAGCAAAGCTGCTTGCCGAGTCCGAGCAGGACGGCGAGCTTGCCGCGCTTGCCGACGCCGAGTATAAAAGCTGCCTTGCCGCGTGTGAGGCATTGGAAACCGAGCTGCGCGTGATGCTGATCCCCCGTGACCCGAACGATGACCGAAATGTCATTGTCGAGATCCGCGCGGGCGCCGGAGGTGAGGAGGCGGCACTGTTTGCCGCTGTGCTTTACCGTATGTATACCATGTATGCCGAGGCGACGGGCTTTCGCACGGCGCGCCTTGGTGCAAACGAAACCGAGCTTGGCGGTTTTCGGGAAATATCCTTTTCTGTCGAGGGCGACGGGGCTTATTCCCGATTTTAGTTTGAATCGGGCGTACATCGTGTGCAGCGCGTTCCCGTGACCGAATCGCAGGGACGTATCCAAACCTCAACCGTGACGGTT
>JAGAMJ010000044.1 GCA_017624795.1 Clostridia bacterium | reverse complement strand
CAGATCTTCACCACGATGGAGCTTCGCATGAAGTGCGGCATCGGCAAGTGCGGCAGATGCAATATCGGCAACAAGTACGTGTGCAAGGACGGCCCCGTGTTCCGCTTTGACGAGCTGGATGCGCTGCCCGATGAATACTGATAGGAGAGAATAATCGCAATGAGTAATATGATCAATATTTACCTCTACGGCAAAAAGTATGAGGTCCCCTCCAGCCTGACCATCATGGGCGCGATGGAGTATGCGGGCTATCAGCTGGTGCGCGGCGTCGGCTGCCGTTGCGGCTTCTGCGGCGCTTGCGCGACCATTTACCGCATCAAGGGCGACACCGAGCTGAAGACCTGCCTTGCCTGCCAGACGCAGGTGCAGGACAACATGTATATCGCAACGCTCCCCTTCTTCCCGCTTGTGAAGCAGCCTTATGACATTGAGAACATCAAGCCCACCGAGCAGATCATGATGCAGCTTTACCCCGAGATCTACGCGTGTGTCGGCTGCAACGCCTGCACCAAGGCGTGCACGCAGGGGCTGAGCGTCATGCAGTACATCGCCTACGCGCAGCGCGGCGAGTACGAGAAGTGCGCCGAGGAGAGCTTTGACTGCGTCATGTGCGGCGTGTGCTCCTCCCGTTGCCCTGCGGGCATCACCCACCCCCAGGTGGGACTGCTTGCAAGACGCCTGACGGGCAAGTATCTTGCCCCCGAAACGGCGCATCTGAACGACCGCGTGGCAGAAATTCTGCGCGGCGACTGCGAGGCGGCACTGAAAGACATCATGGGCAAGTCCGTGGGCGAGCTCAAAGAGATGTACAACAACCGCGATTTTGAGAAATAAGGAGGCGCAAAGATGTATACACCCGAAATGCTGGAAAGCATCAAAAAGGTTGAGGCAACGCGCGAAGCGCGCCTTGCCAAGGTCATGGCGGGCGAGAACCCCCGCCGCATGAGCGCCGAGGAAAAGGAAAACGTCCTTGCCGCCTTCCACCCCGACCACATTAAATCCCAGTTTGCAGAGCTCGCGATCGGCCCCAACAAGGGCGAAAAGGTGCCGTTGGAGCTTGCCGACATTTTGCAGGCAAACAGCCGCATCAAGCCCTCTGACGTCGACCTCTCGAAGGCAGACTATGAAACCGACGTGCTGATCATCGGCGGCGGCGGTGCGGGCTCTGCCGCGGCGATCATGGCGCACGAGAACGGCGCCAAGGTCATGATCGTGACCAAGCTCCGCCACGGCGACGCCAACACCATGATGGCTGAGGGCGGCATTCAGGCGGCGGATAAGCCGAACGACTCCCCCGCGCAGCACTATCTGGACGTGATGGGCGGCGGTCACTTCAAGAATATCCCCGAGCTTGTCTACAAGCTCGTTCACGACGGTCCCGAGTGCATCAAGTGGCTGAACGACCTTGGCGTTATGTTCGATAAAGAAGCCGATGGCACGATGGTCACCACCCACGGCGGCGGCACCTCGCGCAAGCGTATGCACGCCTGCAAGGACTATTCGGGCGCTGAAATTATGCGCGTGCTTCGTGACGAGGTACAGAACCGTCAGATCCCCGTGGTGGACTTCACCTCCGCCATTGAGCTGATCAAGGACGAAAAGGGACGCGCGACGGGCGCTGTGCTGATGAACATGGAAACGGGCGAGCTGCTTGTCGCGCGCGCCAAGACCGTCATCATCGCAACGGGCGGCGCGGGACGCATGCACTATCAGGGCTTCCCCACCTCCAACCACTACGGCGCGACTGCCGACGGTCTGGTGCTTGCCTACCGTGCGGGCGCACCCCTCATTTACGCTTACACCCTGCAATACCACCCCACGGGCGTGGCTTACCCCTCGCAGATCTTCGGCGCGCTTGTGACCGAGAAGGTCCGCTCGATCGGCGCACAGCTGATCAACGCCGAGGGCGAGGCGTTTATGAACCCGCTGGAAACGCGTGACGTTTCCGCCGCATCCATCATTCGTGAGTGCAAGGAGCGCGGTAAGGGCGTTGCCACCCCCGACGGCGGCTTTGGCATCTGGCTTGACTCCCCGATGATCGAAAAGCTCCACGGCGAGGGCACGATCGAAAAGCGTATCCCCGCTATGATGCGTATGTACCTCAAATACGGTATCGATATGCGTAAGCAGCCCATTCTCATTTACCCCACGCTGCACTACCAGAACGGCGGCATCAAGATCGGGGCTAACGGCATGTCAGACGTGGAGAACCTGTTCGTCGCGGGCGAGGCAGTCGGCGGTATCCACGGTGAGAACCGCCTGATGGGCAATTCGCTCCTCGATATCATCGTGTTCGGTCGTAACGCGGGTGTCAACGCTGCAAAGGCGGCAAAGGACGTCACGCTCGGCAAGCCCACCCTCTCCCATATCAAGGACTTCGCCGCCGAGCAAAAGGCAGCGGGCATCAAGACCGATCTGAAGTCCCCCATTCTGCTGCCCAACTACGCAAGAAACGCAAAGCCGATTTGATGATTGGGGATTTGCGGGGAAACCCTTTTGCCAAAAGGGCTTTCCCCGCACCCCTTCCCAAAAGCTTTCACCAAAAAGGATTTTTGCGCCGTTCCGTCTTCCTTGCGGCAACGCGCGACTGCTTCGACACAGATCAAAAAGCGCTTATACCCCCAAACGGTATGCAAAAACACCGAATATGCGCTTTTTCTTCTGCGCCGAAGCTTACCACTTATTAAAATAATCATTACGGAGATATCAAAATGAAAAACGCAATTCGCATTGTATTGCTGCTCGTGGTGCTGGCGCTGCTGTGCGTTCCCTTTGTGGATTTCGGCAAGCCCGAAGCAACCATCGAGGCAATGCAAAAAAAGGCAGAGAAAGAAAACTATCTTGCCTTTACCAACGGCAACAGACTGACCGTTGTCAAGAATGAATCCAAAAACGACGTTATGAATTTCGTCTATTTCAATAGCGAAGCCGAGGCAAAAAGCTATTTTGACGATCTGCAAGCCGTCGGTTTTGCCGAAGGGACGATCGCAAAGCAGGACGGGAACGTCGTCTACGTCGGCAGCGCGACCACCCATGACGACCTGATCCGCCCCGCCTTTTGGAGCGCGATCAAGAACACCTTGAAGATCAGCGGCACCTCGTTCCTTGTTTTCGCCGTTCTGCTGATCGCCGCCGTGGGCTACCTGCTCGGCCGTGTAACGATCAAGGGTGTGAACCTTGGCACCGCGGGCGTGTTCCTTGTGGCGCTGCTGTTCGGGTGCCTGTTCTACGATATGCTTTCCGATCAGATGCCCCTTTACGTGGGTAACGCGCTGAAAATCGTAGAAAACATCGGTCTTATCCTGTTCGTGACCTCGGTTGGCTTTATCGCGGGCCCCAAGTTCTTCGGCAACCTGAAAAAGAATTTTAAGACCTACATTCTGCTGGGGATTATCATCATTTTGTCGGGCGCGCTTGTTTGCGGCGGCTGTATCCTTGTCGCCAAGGCGACCATGAAGGATATCCCCTCCGATCAGCTGATCTCCACCATGATCGGTCTGTTCTCGGGCGCGCTGACCTCCACCCCCGCCTTCTCTGCCTCCAAGGAAGCCGTTGGCGCGGCGCTTGAGGGCTACGTTGCCGTCGGTAACGGCATCGCCTACATCTTCGGTGTCATCGGCGT
>JAGAMJ010000043.1 GCA_017624795.1 Clostridia bacterium | reverse complement strand
CTTCATATTGCTCACCTCATAAACAATATAGGATAAGCATTGAGGATTTATGACAGAGATAAAAAAGGGGCGCTTTGCGTAAAACGCAAAGCGCCAAGATCCTTTTATCAGAGGTTTTCCAGGTAGTTGACGACGTCGCCAACGGTGTTGAAATCGTTGGAATCGTCCTCAGAGATCTCGATCTCAAACTTTTCCTCGCACAGCATGATCAGGTCTGCAAGCTCGATAGAGTTGATGCCAAGATCCTTGGAAAGGTTGGAATCCATTGTGATGTCATCGGGATTGATCTGAAGCTCCTCAACCAGCAGTTCTTTTACTTTTTCAAACATGGTCTTTCCTCCAAAATAATGCCTATTGATATTTTTACTTATTATAACGAAAAAGATGCTTTTTGTCAAGGTTTTTCTTGAAAATTCGCCTTCAATGATCGCAAAGTTGACAATTTGTCATATTTTGTCGTATAATAGCGTTCGTGAAAGGAGGACGTTATTATGGCAATTTTTAGAAATCGCCCCTTGGCGATCGCCTGTGTTGTGCTGATACTGTCGGTAGCGGGCTCCTTTTTGCTTTCAGCGTTTCTTTCGCTGATCTTGGCTTGTACCTTGTTGTTTCTTTTGATCGTTTTCGGGATTTTATTCGGCTTGCGGCGTATGCGATACGCGCAACTGATCGTTTTGCTGGTCGCGGTCTTTCTGGCACTTGGAGTTGGCAGGGTACTGATCGAGAGGCACTATGTAAATGAAAAGGTCGTCTCCCACATCGGCGGGGAGGTCAGCGTGTGCTTTGAGGTAGAGGAGGTTTACAGCCGTTCCTCGTACGGCTCCACCCTTCGGGTGGAATTGAGCGAGCTGAACGGCAGCCCTTGCCACGTAAAGGCGATCCTGATCACCGATGATTTCACACCTTTTTATTTATGCGACCGTGTTTCGGGCAAATTCCTTTGCAGCGCCCTTGATGAAAGTGTTTTGTATGAGGATCAAACCACCACGTATGTGGCAGACGGAGCTTACGTGGCGCTCACGTCCGTGGAAAACGGAGAGGTCCGATTGCTTGAAAGCGGAAACGGCAGCTTTCTTTCGCGTCTTTCCGATTTCAGAGAATTGCTTCACCACCGTTTGGTGTCTGTCGTAAACGGAGAGAGCGGTGAGCTGCTTTCCGCCTTGGTGCTTGGAACAAGAAGCGCCTTGGAAAAGAGTACCGTTCGCGATTTTCGCAGGATCGGCATTTCTCATCTTTTGGCGCTCAGCGGCTTGCATTTAACGATACTGCTTGGGATAGCTGACCGATTTTTGAGCTGCTTTGGCATTGGAAAACGTTGGCGTATCCTTTGCTTGACGGTATTTGCATTTGGATATCTTTTATTGACAGGATTTTCTTATTCGATGTTTCGTGCCGTTCTGATGCTTACGCTTTTACGGCTTTCGTTTCTGATAAAAGAGGATTATGATGCCTTTACAGCGCTTTGTTCCGTCGGTGCTTTTATGGCGTTACTCACGCCCTGTGCCATATTTGATCTGTCCTTCCAAATGACCATGCTTGCGACCTTCGGTATCCTTTCGTTTGGAAAGCTGCAAGCGCGGCTGACGCGCTGGATTCCGCAAGCAAAGGGCATCAAAGGCGTCGCCAGCTACGCATTACGCGCCGTGATCTCTTCCTTGCTGATCACGTTTTCGGCAACGGCTGCCATTTTGCCCGTACAATGGTTGACCTTTGGGGAGATCTCGTTGCTCGCCCCTGCCAGCAATCTGCTGATGATACCGCTTGCCACCGTTGCGCTGGCAGTCGGACTTTTGACCTTGCTGTTATTATCCATACCTGCGTTGGCAAGCGTTGCGGCGCTGCCCGTCGGGGCGATCACAGCGCTGATGTTGAAGCTTGCAAGCACTCTTTCACCCACGGACTGTATGCTTTCCTTGCAATACGATTTTGTGCCTTACGTGTTGGTGCCGTTTTTCATCATAACCGCGCTCCTGCTGCTGATCGACCTCAAAAAGCTGGATTTTATGGTGTTATCGCCTATGGCGCTGACGATCGTCGCCTTTGTGATCTGCTTGTCGGTTTCTCATCACGTCGGGAAGGCGGAAATGACGCTGATCTATCGGAATGCGGGATCCAATGAGGGTATTTTGCTGATCCAAAACGATACGGCTTTGATCTGTGACGTTTCAAACGGGAGCTACACGCAGCTTTATGAGGACCTTCGGCTCTTGAAAGAGAACTGTGCCACCGAGGTTGAGATATTGATGCTGACGCATTATCACAGCAGACAGGTGACGTCGATCTCGCGCTTTTGCGACAGCGCGATGCTTCGCTCACTTTGGCTTCCGACACCGACCACCCAAGAGGAAAGAGAGGTGCTTATCGAGCTTTTGAACGTTGCCGAACGCAAGCACATACCCGTGACCGTATATGAGCACAACTCTGCCTTAACGGTCTTTCAATCAGGCAAGATCGTCGTGTCCGAGCCGCTTTTTGAAAAGCGGTCGATAGAGCCCGCCTTGCATTTGGAATTTTCGTTTGGCGAGCAGAAAGCGGTCTATCAAAGTGCCGCTTTGTCCGAATATGAAAGGCACGCGGAAAAAGAGCATCTTGTCACGGGGAACTACTTGTTTTTAAGCAGTCACGGGCCCGTACCGCACGAAGCAGTCGCACCGCAAGTGGCGAGTACGCCCGATGAGGTCGTGATCGCAAGCGAGAAGGTCCTTTTGAAATACGAAACGCCGCTTGATACCGCTCACGTGCTCTATCCGAACGTCAAAATATACGTATTAGAGTAAAAATCAAGCTTTTTCGCGCCGATTTTGTCAAATTATAGAGATCTGCATAAGATATTAGGGAAGAGCTGCTATAACAGCTCGAAATCAATAAGGAGGGCCCTTTACCTTATGGGAGATAACAGATTTTCCTGCTCCGGCAACGCTCTCAATACACGCGACAGCGTCGGTATCGAAGCTTCGCGTATTTTGGATGCCT
>JAGAMJ010000042.1 GCA_017624795.1 Clostridia bacterium | reverse complement strand
CGTTGACACCAAGCTCAACGTGCGTGCCCTCCACGTCGTGGGGGACCGCCTTACCGATATCGTGCAACAGACCTGCGCGCTTCGCCGTAGCGGCGTCAACGCCAAGCTCCTCCGCCATGATGCCCGCAAGGAATGCGACCTCAATGGAGTGTTTGAGCACGTTTTGACCGTAGCTGGTACGGTAGCGCAATCTGCCAAGCAATTTCACAAGCTCGGGGTGCAGATTGGGGATACCCACCTCGTAGGTGGCGCGGTCGCCCGCCTGCTTGACCAGTGCCTCGACCTCGCGGCGGCACTTTTCCACCATTTCCTCGATACGGGCGGGGTGGATACGGCCGTCGGCGATCAGACGCTCCAGCGTCAGTCTTGCCACCTCGCGGCGCACGGGATCAAAGCCCGACAACGTGATCGCCTCGGGCGTGTCGTCGATGATCAGCTCGACGCCCGTCAGCGTTTCCAGCTTTTGAATGTTTCTGCCCTCTCTGCCGATGATACGGCCCTTCATTTCCTCGCTTGGGATCTGCACCACGGAAATGGTGGATTCCGCCACGTGATCGGTGGCGCAGCGCTGAATGGCAAGCGACAGAATGTTGCGTGCCTTGGTGTCCGCCTCGTCCTTGAACTGGGTTTCCAGCTCGTCCAAACGCTGCGCGAGATCGTGCTTGACCTCGCCCTCCACACGCTCGATCAGCTCCTCCTTGGCTTCCTCCGCGGTCAGTCCCGCAAGGCCTTCAAGAACTGTCTTTTGCTGTGCAAGTGCTGCCGTGATCTCCTCACGCAGTGCATCGTTTTCACGGATCTTTCCTTCCAGAACTTCGTTCTTTCGGTCAAGCACTTCCGACTTGTGATCCAGATTTTCTTCCTTTTGCGTCAAACGTCGCTCCGCGCTTTTCACTTCGTCGCGGCGTTCCTTCAAATCAGCTTCGGTTTCGTTACGCAAGCGAAGCATTTCTTCCTTCGCCTCGATCAGACGCTCTTTTTTCATCGCCTCTGCCTGCTGCGCGCAATCACTGAGAATACGCTTCGCCTCTGCTTCTGCCGAGCCGATCTTCTTTTCCGCAAGCACTCTGCGGATCAAAAAGCCGACCACTGCACCCAGCACAAGAGCCGCCGCGATCAAACCGATCGATAATCCAGTTGGCATCATTGTTCTTTCCTCCTTTTCAAATTGATTTTCTTATATATACAAAAGAGATATTCTTCACCGCCTTGTATACATCATAATATTATACACCTTTTTAATACTAATGTCAAGGTGTTGCGGGCGGTTTGTGCGAGAATTTTACAAGGTGTTTTTTGATTTTGCCCTCGCCGAAAGCCCGTTTGCCCCGCGAAAATATTGACAATTCGGGGCGGGTGCGGTATAATGAACGCGTTGACTTGTCAACCGACAAAAAAAGGGGGCTTTTTGCTATGGTCGATCGCTATGAGCAGTTTTCGGGGCTTATTTCGGGCATTTACAGACAAATTCAAAAGCTCGAACGCGAGGAAATGGAAAAATACGGCTTCAAGGGGGCTTTCGCGCAATACCTGCTTGCGATGAACCACCGCCCCGAGGGTATGACCGCCGCAAAGCTCTGCGAGGTCTGTGACAAGGACAAGGCAGCCGTTTCGCGCGTGATCGCCGAAATGGAGGAACGCGGCTTGGTGCAAAAAATCGGCGAGGGGGCACACCCTTACCGCGCGGCGCTGACGCTGACCGAAAAGGGACGCGATGCCGCCGCCTTTGTCGCAAAACGGGCAACGGTCGCCGTCCTCAAAGCGGGCGAGGGGCTTTCCGACGGGCATCGCAAGCTCTTTTACGCCGCGCTTGAACTGATCAACGCCAATCTGCAAGGCATTTGCGACGGCGGTATTCCCGATAGCGTGTGAATTCCTTATAACAAAAGCGCCGCCAACACGGCTTCCCCGTGTTGGCGGCATTCCTTTATTTTAAGTATTTTTTCGTGTATTCCCGCACGTCTACGACGGTTTTTTGCAGGCGTGCCTGCTCTGCCGCAAAGACGATCAGATGGTTTTCAACCGAAATGCCGATCTCGCTGAGCGTGCTGTCAACGATCCCTTCCGCAATATACTTGTAAAGCGCGTTGACGATCCCGCCGTCACCGCCGCCGTGACCGCTTGTGATGGATTCGCCCATATCCTCAGCCGAGGGGCGGATCTCCTGCGTTTCTTTTGTCTTGAAGCTGTAATAGTAAAAGACGTTGTCGCCGTGCGCGCCATAGATCTCGCCGTCTGTGCCCATGATCCTGATATGTCTGCCGCCCTTGTTGAAGCCGCTCATATTGAAGGACGCCACCGCACCGTTTTCAAATTCCATATTGACGACCTGATGGTCCACCACGTCGTTGTCGCATTTGAACACGCATTTGCCGTATTGCGTGGTACGCAGCTTTTCTTCCACCTGCTCGGCAGTCATATTTTGCTGCTGGAACGCGTGGGTGCGATACCAGCCGCGGGCGTTGATGCCGTAGAGCTTTTGCGCGGCATAGTAGCACTCTGCCTCGTGCGGGCAGCCCTCGTGACAGTATTCGGGCGCGTCGGCGGGCGCGTTCTCGCGCTTGAAATAAGAAAGCGAGCCAAAGGACTGTGCATAGGTACATTTGCTGCCGACCAGCCATTGGATCAGGTCGATGTCGTGGCAGGATTTTGCCAGCAGCATATTAGAGCTTTTTGCGGTATTGCCCCAATTGCCGCGCACGTAGCTGTGGCTCTGGTGAAGGTTGCCCACGCACTCATCGTGATGGACCGACATGACCTGCCCGATACAGCCCTCGTCGATCATTTTCTTCATCTTGCCCCAATAGGAGGTATAGCGCAGCACATGACAAACAAGGATCTTGACACCCTTTGCCTTGGCGGCGTTGGCGATATCGGCACACTGCTCGGGCGTGGGTGCGACGGGCTTTTCCAGCAAAAGATTGTAGCCAAGCTCGATCGCTCGCATCGCGGGGGCGTAGTGCAGCGAATCGCTGGTGGAGATGATCGCTATGTCAGCAAATTTCGGACGCGCAAGCAGCGTTTCCCACGTGTCAAAGCAGTTTTCATCGGGAATACCGTGCAGATCGCGCACAAATTCCCTTCTCTGCTGAATGGGATCGGCAACACCGACGACCTTGAACTTGTCGCTATCCTTCATAAAGCCGGTGTAGGTCTTGCCTCTGCCGCCCGCTCCGATCAGTACAACCTTTAATTTTTCCATCGTGAACGCTCCTTTACGTATTGATTTTTCGATGATATTATTATATAATGATTTTGAGATATCCGCCATAATGATATTGTCTAAAATTAGCACAAAATTGAGGTGATGGATTTGGATCAAAGCAAAGATCGCTCCCCTTTTTATGAAAACGTGCCGCAAAACGGCTGCCCCATCAACTTTCACGTAACCGAAAAGAACGATCCCTTTTACCTGCATTGGCACGAGCATTTGGAGCTTCATTACGTGATAGAGGGCGAATTTGTGGTCAGGTGTGAAAACGAAACAGTCACCGTTTCCAAAAACAGCTTCCTGATCATCAACAGCAACGAGCTGCACGAGGGACTTGGCGACAGCGGCAAGCGCTTTTATATGCTGCTTCCCCCCACCTTTTTTGAAATGCAAAGCATCATTTTGAAGCGCGTGGTAAAAGACGCATATCTTTCGGACCTCGCCGAAAAAATGATCTGCGAGCACAAAAATCAGGACGATTTTACAAGCTCTGCCTTGCAGGGCTACGCGTATCTGATCCTTGCGCACCTGTGTCGGTATTACGTTTACGAGAGCTTTGACAAACGCGCCTGGAACAGCTATTCCCAGCGGATCGTGGGACTCAATAAAGCCGTCAAATACATACACGACAACTATCAAGCGAGTATTTCGCTGGAAGACCTTTCCAAAATTTCAAACTTCAATAAATACTATTTCTGCAATATTTTCAAAAGCTTCACGGGTGAGAGCTTTAAGGAATATCAAAACCGTATCCGCGTGCAAAAAGCGACCGAGCTGCTGCGCGCCACCGATCTGCCCGTCACCGAGATCGCCTTTCTTTGCGGTTTCAACGACTCCAACTATTTTGCGCGCACATTCAAGAAATTCACAAACCAAACGCCACGCGAAGTGCGCAAGCCCAGCACAGTATGAAGCACGATAAAAAGCTCCGTGGCATCTGCTGCTCATTCTTGATCCGAGAATTAACGAGCATGCGAAGGCGAAAAAAGATACGAGAACATTTCGATGTTCTCGTATCTTTCTTTTTTTCACATTTGCAAATTTTTACTTTAACAAAATACAAACAAAATTCAAATCTTTCAAAAAAGCCCTTGATATAATGAAGGCGTAAAATTGGGAGTTGTGTCTTGGAGGTGGACTGTGAAACGGAAATACAAGGTCAAAACAGCTAAATTCTGAAATGCCAAAGCAGGGCTTTTTCCTCGTTTTATTCGCTCGGTGGTCAGAATTTTTGCACCGATGCTGTAAAAACTCGTTTTATAACATTTCACAAACAAATCAGAAGCAAAACGCAAAAATCGGTATCGTAAAATACAGTCACAAGATCAAAAAAGACACAGGGAGGTAATTCATAATGAACAAAAACGATCAGCAGTTTATGGCACAAAAGATCCGCACACAGTATGTGGAAAAAGAGTCCACCGAGCTTGACGCGCTCCGTGAGCTTGATGCCAAGGTCAAGCGTCCCGCCAATGTCTTTGCTTATGTATTCGGAAGCATTGGCGCAGTAGTTATGGGCACGGGTATGAGCCTTGTGATGACCGATATCGGTGCAGCAATCGGCATTACCGCCGCACTTGTTCCCGGAATCGCAATCGGTGCCCTCGGGCTTGGTATGGCGCTTCTCACCTATCCGATATATAAGAAAATTTTGAATTTACGCAAGAAGAAGTACGGCGCTGAGATCCTCACGCTCAGCGACAAGATCATGGATCAATAATAAAAAGGAGATAAATGATTATGGGAATCAAGGCATTTTTCAAGAAGGCATTCGGTGACATGAAGGAAAGCACCAAGGCACAGCACGAGGTCGACAAGGCAAACTTTGCCGCAGCGAAGGCAGAGGCAAAAGCAAATTGGGAGGAAGCAAAGATGTCGCCCTCTCAAAGACAGGCAAAAATGCAGGAAGATCGCGATGCTCAGATTGCGGCGGCGAACGAGCGCAAAGCGGCAGCCGATGCACGCATTGATGCGGCAAAGAAGAAATAATGAAAATTAACAACGTAAGCGAGGCGTAGAAACACGGCTCGCTTACGCTGCGTTTACAGATGAAACGAAGGGGTGCGACGCTGAAAATCGGCGTTGCCTTTTCTAATATCAATACTTTGGGCATTTTGTGTTGTTCAAATCAAGTCGAAAAATTGCTGAAATATGTTGAAGTTCTTTTGAAAAAGGCAAAAGCACAAACAAAACT
>JAGAMJ010000041.1 GCA_017624795.1 Clostridia bacterium | reverse complement strand
GGGGCTTTGTCATTTATTCCAGCGCGACGCCACGGGAAACGAGGTGGCGGCGGATCAATTGGGGATCCAGCGTGTGCGTTGTGTCACCCGTGTTGCACATGATCGCGCCTGCCGCACCCGCGGCTTGGCCCATGGCGATGCAGATCCGCATCACGCGGTAAGAAGAATGTGCCACGTGCGTGCCCGAAATGCAACGGCCCGCGACGATCAGATTGTCGCAGCCAAGGGGGCACATCGCCGAGAAGGGAATATCATAGGGCTTTGGCTTGTTGGGAACGCCCTTCTCGTTTACCGACTGTCCCGGTCCTGCGGGGTTGTGGATATCCATTGCGAAATACGCATTGTGCACGACCGCGTCGGGGAAGGTCTTGCCCTCCATCAGGTCCTGCTCGGTGAGCAGATACCGTCCCGTGATCCGACGGGATTCGCGCACACCAAGAGTAGAGGCACTGCCCTTTATGCGAATATTTTCAAAGCCGGGGATATTGTTTTTCAAAAAGTCCATGATTTTTTTGATCTGCGAGCGCAGCTCGACCTCGGCACGGTATACGGCAAGGGGATCCAAGGGGTCGATATAGTTTTCCTGCGTGGCGTTGACCATACGCTCGGTCGCTTTATCGGTATTGTAAAGACGCACAATATTGACGTTTTTGGGCAGCTTACCACTCTCGCACGCCTTGTGGCAAAGATCCAGATATTCGCGACCGTCGCCAAGCTCGGTATAATGCTCCTCGTGCTTGCAAAGCAGTGTCTGATCTTGATCGACGCCCTCGATCACGAACATCAGCGTAACGGGCTGCACAAGCCCGTCGCCTTCTCTGCCGATCTCGAAGGGGCAGCTGCTTTGCACCGCAAGGTCACCGTCGCCCGTGGCGTCGATAAAGACCTTCGCGCAAAATTCGATCTCACCGAATTTGCCCGCGGTACGCACTTTTTCAAGCCGTTCGCCCTTTTTCTCGGCGCCAACGACCGCAGTTTGTAAGTAAACGTCGACACCCGCCTTGTCCAGCACCTCAATCAGCGCGATCTTCGCCTGCTCAAAATCAGGGACCTTTCCTCTTTTCGTGCAAATAAGATCCTCAATCTCCTCTGCCATCGTGCCGGCGCAAACACGCCCCATTAAAGGGCCGACATACCCCAAGGTCAGATTTCCGCCTACGCACCCGTAGCGCTCGATCAGGGCGACCTTAACGCCCGAGCGTGCCGCCTCTAAGGCGGCGCCAATGCCGGCGGGGCCTGCCCCCGCGACTACAACGTCATATTGCATATCCATACAAAGCCCTTTCTATGTTAGCAGTCATTTTATTATAACAAGAATAGTTGATAGTGTCAATACTATTTTAAGGGCTGATCGGACTTGTCAAGATGCCATTTTCTTTGGTGATCAGTTGAAAAGAATGGAGTTGACGATGCCAAGCAGATATTCCTGTCTGCCGCTGGCGGGATTTGCGGGTGCGCCCATTTCCTCAGCGCGCGCGGCAAGCTCGGCAAGGGTCGCCTTGCCGCTGCGGATCTTTTCGCCAACGGGGCTTTCAAAGGACTGATATTTTTGCTTGACGAACGCGTCAAGGCGACCGTCCTCTATGATCTTTGCGGCGTTGATAAGTCCCAGTGCAAAGGTATCCATACCAAGGATAAAGCCGTAGAACATATCCTCATAGGTGTTGCTGGGCCTGCGGTTTTTGGCATCGAAATTGAAGCCGCCCGTCAGCCCCCCTGCCCGCAGCACCTCAAGCATACACATGGTCGCGCTGTAAACGTCCGAGGGGAATTCGTCGGTATCCCATCCGAGCAGATAGTCACCCTGGTTTGCGTCGATCGAGCCGAGCATGCCGTTGATGGCAGAAATACGCAGCTCATGCTCGAAGGTGTGGCCCGCGAGGGTTGCGTGATTTGCCTCAATGTTCATCTTGAAGTCCTTGTCAAGCCCATACTGACGCAGGAAGCCGATCGCGGTCGCCGCGTCGAAGTCGTACTGATGCCTCATGGGCTCCTTGGGCTTGGGCTCAATGTAGAAATCACCCGTAAAGCCGATGCTGCGACCGTAATCAACTGCCATTCTCATCAGTGCCGCGATGTTTTCCTGCTCGAACTTGACGTCGGTGTTCAGCAGCGTTTCATAGCCCTCGCGACCGCCCCAGAAAACGTACCCTCTGCCGCCGAGCTTGACGGTCAGCTCCAGCGCCTTTTTGATCTGTGCCGCCGCGAAGCAGTAAACGTCAACCGAGCTGGTGCTGCCCGCGCCGTTCATGAAACGGGGGTTGGAGAACATATTTGCCGTACCCCAAAGGCACTTGATATCCGTGCCCTGCATCTTTTCCAAAATGTAGTCGGTGATCTCGTCAAGGCGGCGGTTGGTTTCCTTGATGTCGTCGGCTTCGGGCACAAGGTCGACGTCGTGGAAGCAAAAATACTTGATGCCAAGCTTTTGCATGAACTCAAAGCCTGCGTCGACCTTTGCCTTGGCGTGTGCCATCGTGCCTTTTTCGGCGTTGAAGCTCTTGTCGGCGGTATCTCTGCCGAACATATCGGTGCCCGCGGCGCAAAGATTGTGCCACCAAGCCATTGCGAAGGGCAGATGCTCGCTCATCTTCTTGCCAAGGATCACTCTGTTTGCGTCGTAGTAGCGGAACGCAAGGGGATTTTTGCTGTCCTTGCCCTCGTATTTGATCTCGGGAATGTTCTTAAAAATTTCACTCATGGTCGTAGCTCCTTTTATTTCATATTTTGATATAGATTTTTGACCGCGGGATAGATCCTGCGGTATTTTTCATAACGCTCGGCGTAAAGCGCCGAAAGCGCCCTGTCGGGCTTTACGGTTTCCTTGATCGAAAAGAATTGGTCTGCGGCTTCCCGCACGCTTGCAAGATCGCCCGCGCCCACCATAGCAAGGAGCGCCGCACCGTAGCCGGGGCCCTGCTCGGTCACGGGGATATTCAGCTCAATATCCAGCACGTTTGCAAGGATCTCGCGCCATAGCTTCGACTTCGCGCCGCCGCCGCAAAGGCAGCTGCTTTTCACGTCAACGCCGAAGCGCTTGATGATTTCAAGATTGTCCTTAATGGCAAAGGCAACGCCCTCCAGCACCGCTTGGTACATGTCCGCCCTTGCGGTGCTTGGGCGAAGCCCGATGAACAGCCCCGTGGCGTTTACGTCGTTGATGGGGCTGCGCTCGCCCATGAGATAGGGAAGGAAAAAGACCTCGTTTTTGCCGAGGCGCTCCGCCTTTACCGCCGATTCTTCGGTTTTGTAGTCCTTCGTGTTCAAAATTTCGTCGCAGAACCACTTGTTGCAGGAAGCGGCGGAAAGGATGCAGCCCATCAGATGATAGCCGCCGTCCGCGTGGCAGAAGGCGTGGATCGCTTGCGCTGCGTCGCCCGAAAAGCTGTCGCTGGAAACGAAGATCGTGCCCGACGTGCCAAGTGAGATGTTGCACTTGCCCTCGCCGACGGTCGCCGTGCCGATCGCCGCGCCCGCGTTGTCGCCCGCACCCGCAACGACCACTGCGTCACGGCTGATGCCAAGCAGGTCGGCGAGCTCTTTTTTGATGTGCCCGACGCGCTCAAAGCTCTCAAACAGCTTTGGCATCTGACACTCGTTCACACCGCACACGTCAAGCATTTCCTTCGACCAGCGCTTGTTTTTCACGTCAAGCAGCAGCATGCCCGCAGCGTCCGAATAGTCGGTACAATGCACGCCCGTGAGCAGATAGTTGATATAGTCCTTGGGCAGCATGATCTTTTTGATCTTTTCAAAATTTTGCGGTTCGTTCTCGCGAAGCCACAAAATTTTAGGCGCGGTGAAGCCCGCAAAGGCGATGTTGCCCGTATAGGCAAACAGCGTATCCTTTCCGATGACCTCGTTGAGGTATGCGGTCTGCTTTTCGGTCCTGCCGTCGTTCCAGAGAATGGCGGGGCGAATGACCGTGTCGCGCTCGTCAAGGATCACAAGCCCGTGCATCTGCCCCGCAACGCCGATGGCGCGGACAGAGTCCGCAGGGATACCGCAAAGCAGCTCCTTCATGCCGTCAAGAAAGGCGTTCCACCAATCCTTTGGGTTTTGTTCGCTATACCCTGATTTCGGATAATAGATGGGATACTCGCGCGAGATCGAGCGAAGGATCTCTCCCTGCTCGCTCACAAGCAACAGCTTGATCGATGATGTGCCAAGGTCGACACCGATATAATGCTTCATACACAACACCTCCTATAAGACCATTCTATCACATAGAACTTGACTTTTCTTTGCTTTTTTGATATAATATATGTGCAAAATTTTACCTTTTGGAGGATAGCGTGTTTTATCAGCTCAATCACCCCGCAACGGCTGACCACTTTGCCGTGGAGCAGGGGATCAATTTCAGCTTTCCCGCGCACATGCATCCTTGCTTTGAATGTATTCTTTCAACAAGCGGTGTGATGGAGGTTCTGATCGACGGCGTCAAATATCATATCAGGAGAGGGGAGGGCGTGTTGGTCTTTCCCGATCAGATCCACTCACTTGTCGCGTCGGAAAATCAGCACATTTTGCTGATCTTCTCGCCCTTTTTGGTGGAGTACTATTATAACAGGATCAAGGGATACACGCCGAAAAGCAATTTTTTTAAGCCCGGCGAGGAGATCCTTGATCAATTGCAAGGTGTTGACGGAAAAAGTATGCTTGCAAGGAAAGGGCTTTTGTATCTGCTTTGCGATGCCTTTGACGGGGTCGCCGAATACGTTGAAAAAAAGGATAAAAAGGACGCGGACCTGCTTAGCAAGACCTTTTTATATATTGAGGAGCATTTCAAGGAGGATTGTTCGCTGCAAAAGCTCTCGCATCGCTTGCGCTATAATAGCTCGTATCTCTCCCGTGCCTTTGCCAAGGCGGTTGGCATTCGCTTTCACGAGTACCTCAATATCTATCGCCTCAACCACGCCTGCCACCTGCTGGGAACCACCGATCAAAGCATTCTCGGCTGCGCCCTTGACAGTGGCTTTCAGACGCTCAGCAGCTTCAACCGCAACTTC
>JAGAMJ010000040.1 GCA_017624795.1 Clostridia bacterium | reverse complement strand
TCGGCGGCGTGATCACACAGGCATTAAGCGCTTCAAGCAGCGAGATCAAAAACAGCTCTGAAAAATAGCTACCGTTCAAATTTTCAGGGACGACCGTGTCCGACCACATCGCGTCCGAAACGGGAACAATGATCTGAAGCTCGGGAATGTTATTTCTTCCGGCACCCGCGATCAGGTTCAGCGACGTGGCATACTGTTCAACGTAAGCATCAAGCCCCATCGGTCCAACATATCCGTAGGTCGCGGCTTGATCGGCTCTGCGACCGATGATAATACCGGTGATGTTCCCCTGCGGTCCGCCCGCATAGCGCGTCGTCAAAAAGTCGGTAAAGGCATGAACTGCAAGCAAGGCTTGCTCACTGTTTATCTTAATTCCTTTGTTTAAGATCCCACCTGATTCTTCCGTGTACGCCACGAAAGGATATTCGCTGGCGTCGGGTGAGATCAAAAATCGCAAATAGACGTCGCAGCCCGCGCCGCTGAAATTCCGCACCAAGCGGTCAAGGTCGCTGACGTAGCTTTCGTCAAAGTAGTAATAGGAATGGGCGCCCGCGTAAAGAATTCCGTCGCTTTGCTCGCTTTGCAGCCGATCCAGATATACGTCCACGATCTCGACCTCAGCACCGCTGTCGATCACCGAGAACAACGAGCTTGTATGAAAACCCTTGAAGCCGATATCCTTGGAGCTTTCATTCGCGACTATATCGGGATATATCGGCGTGCACAACGGAACGCGCTCTCCCTTTTGCGTCACGGCAGCGATCACGTAACGGGAATAGATCTCCTCGGCACTTTCGATCGCAACCGAGAAGGAAAAGGCGAAGGATACGCCCATGCGCGCCACGGGCGTTTTGTTGGAAAGGTAGAGCTCCTCATCAGGCGCGAGCGCAAATAGCGCAAGCGTTTCACCGGCGTAGCGCACCGATGCGGCATAGCTGAGTTCACCTGTAATTTCAATCGTGCGCTTGTCCTTATCGTAACGGCAAGCTTCAACGCTCGCCTCGTTTTGAGAGGGTGCATCGTAAACCGACACGTCAAAAAAGGCATAGAGCTCGATCGTGCCACTCAATTCCCCATCGCAATCAAAGGAGATCGTCAATTGCCCCAAAGTATCGGAAATATGAGAGGCGGGTAAAACAAAGGATCGCTTTTGCTCAGAATGTGGGATCAATGCTTCCTGTACCTGATCGCTTGTGGGCAGATCGGCACCATAAGTATAGTCGATGCGAACGGTCGTTGCGTTCGACTGATTGACAAGCGCAACATAGAGCACATTGGTCGAGCCGTTACTTCCCATCGTTGCGGGGGCTTGCGCCGTGAAGCTTTTCTCGGAAGGCGAAAGCTCTAAGCGGATCGGGGCGTCCCGGTATGCGGTATAGATATGACCGCCATTAGATCGAAGTGACGAAAAAATAAAGCGTTTTTCGTCGCTCTCGGCACTCGCAGGAAGTCCCCCGAAGACAAAAAAGAGAGGGCAAAGCAGCAGCAAGCAAAGTATAGCCGACAGCACGCGTATTCCATTTTGCTTCATAGCGCTCTCCCCCTTTCAGGCAGTTTTGCATTTTATATATCATATATTATATCATAAAAAAATAAATTTGAAAAGGTCTTTGAAGAATATTATCGAAAATGAACGCCAAAATTTGCCTCGAACATCACGATATCACCGTTTCGTCACATTCACGTGATATTCTTAATGTATAAGTAATCAAAAAGGAGGCAGTGATGGACACTAAGAAAAGACGGCGCGTGATCGATCTTTTGTCATTTTTCATTCTGATCGCCATATTAGTGTCGGTCACGCTTGTATTTGGCGATGCGTTGATCGAGATGGTCAGGGATCCAAGCGCTTTCCAACAGCGCACAGATGCGATCGGGATTGTGGGACGCTTGCTTTATGTTTCTTTGATCGCCTTACAGATCATTCTTGCCGTTTTACCGGGGCAGATCTTCACGCTTGCCGGCGGTTATTGCTTTGGGATTTTTTGGGGGACGGTCCTGACCTTGATCGGAACCTTGATCGGCTCGACCGTTGCCTTTTTGTTGGCACGCTTTTTTGGTGTTCGAGCCGTCACCGCCTTTTATTCCGAAGAAAAACTTAAAAATCTGTCCTTTTTGAGAGAAAGTAAACAGCAAGATTTCTTTACTTTAATCGTTTTTCTCATTCCCGGTATTCCGAAGGATATGGTTACTTATTTTATGGGACTGACACAAATGAAGCTCCCCAAATTCTTGCTACTCTCTATTTGCGGGCGCTTCCCCGGCATACTGCTTTCTGTGTTGAGCGCTGCCGCAATACAGACTAAAAATCTGACGCTGCTGATCGTTTGTGTGTGCGTCGTTGCGGTCCTGATCGTTGCAGGGGCTCTGTTTTATAAAAGGCATCACAGCTCAAAAACGTCAAGCGATGAAAAAAGCGCAAATTGATCTCAATTTGCGCTTTTTCTTTTATTCTTGAAATAGGGGCTGATATTGCTTTCCCTTCATCGCCGCTTCAAGCGTGGGCAAAAGCTTGTTAAAGTCCGCAACCAAGGAATGTGGCTTCCCACTCGGATCGTCTTGCTTCATCGGCACGAAATATACATTTTTTCGATTGAGCAGCTCCCCAATATTTTTAAGATTGGCAGAAAGCGCATCGTTGGAGGCAAGCGCGATGACCAAAGGACGGTCGCTGCGCAAATGTGCCTTTGCCGCCATGGAAACGCTTGTGTCCGTGATACCGTTCGCCATTTTCGATAAGGTATTACCCGTACAGGGACAAATGATCAGAGCTTCAAGCGGCGTTTTCGGTCCTAACGGCTCTGCTTCGGTAATGGTGTGGATCAGCTCTCTGCCCGTCAGGCGTCGCAGCTTTTCTAAAACCGTTGCGGCAGGTGCAAAGCGCGTGTCGGTCTGAAATACCGCATCGCTCACGATCCCCTGAACCTCATAAAGCTCTGTCAGACGTGCCAGCTCAGTGAGTGCACTGCCAATGGTGCAAAACGAGCCGCAAAGCGCAAAGCCGATCATAGGATCCCCTCCTCTCTCAAATGGGAAAGCACGCTTTGGGCGATGATCTCGCCCGCTGTAACGGGCGCGTATTTTCCCGGAAGCGACAGTGCCCATATCACACGGATCCCGTGTGTTGCCGCCGCGTTCGCGTCCACTCCGCCAGGAGCCGACGCAAGATCAACAATCAGTGTTTCGGGTGACATTTCACAAAGCACCTCCTCTGAAAAAAGCCAATGCGGCACAGTATTAAAGATCACGCACTGCCCTTCCGAAAGCGCATTCAAAGCTTCTTTGTTTATAAGGTGTACTGTTTTACAGCCAAGCGCCCTTGCCGCCTTGATATCCGCCTCCTTGCGGGCAGCCACGGTGACCGATGCCCCCATAGCCAGCAATAAGTGTACGAGTGCCTTGGCAACGCGCCCGAATCCCGTTACGGCGACCGAAAGTCCGGATACCGTACGCGGTATCTCGCGCATCAAAATAAAGATCGCGCCCTCTGCGGTGGGGAGCGCGTTTTTCGTTTGCAGATCCTCTCGCTCAAAATAGTCGTAAAGCGGCAATCCAATCTCCGCGGCGGCAGCTTTTACCGTCGGGCTGAACTTGCCACCGACGATCAAAACGCCCTTTTCCGCCGCCCCAAACAGATCTGTCAGCAACAGCGGCTCCGCCATATCAAAAAGCGGCGCAAAGAGATGCTTGCTGTCCGAGGAGGCGGGTAATGGCAACAGGATCGCGCAAGCTCCCTTGATCGCTTCTCTCCAATCCTCAAAGTATTCGATATTTGGCGAAAGATCCTTTTTTGGCAGTCCGTATACTCGTGTGCAGATTCCCTCTTTTACCAAATAGCTCGCTAGCGAAAGCTGTCGGCTATCTCCGCCTAATATCGCAACCGATCGATTCAAAATCATGACATGATCCTCACTTTTTTAAGAGAGTTGTAACAAAAAAGGACGCGTTACTTTTACGCGTCCCTTTTTTTAACAAACCTTCTATTACAGATTATGTCAGATTTTGCGAAATTGCGCCGATCTTATCGAAATTTCGCCACCTCGCAGCTCCTCTTGCTCGCCGTTCCCAAAATCCACACGCAAAGCACCGTCTGCCAGAATATCAAGGGCAATAGCACTGCGGACCTGATCCCGCCCGATCACCGTGACGGATTTACCCAAAAAGCAGCAGTGCGAACGGTAATAATCAAGCCAACCGCCATTTCTTATGGTCTGCTCATACGCGGCAAGCTCGCTCAAAATGGCTTGAACAAGCGCGATCGGATCCTGATACGGAATAAATGCTGCCTGACCTTGCAATTCCGTTGGAAACAGGACATCAGCGGTATTGACGCCAACGCCAAGGATCACAAAGGGCTCGCCCTTTTGATCCACGCCTGATTCTGCCAAGATGCCGCAAACCTTTTTGCCATCCAGGAGCAGATCGTTGATCCATTTGATCTCGGTACACACACCCGTCAGGGCGTATAACGCCCGATGGACCGCCACCGCCGCCACGGGTGTGATGGTGCCATACTGTGCGATCGGTACGGTGGGACGCAGCACTGTGCTGAAATACGTCCCACCAAGCGGCGAATGAAAGCTGCGGGAAAGGCGACCGCGTCCCGCGGTCTGCTCCTTTGCGATCACGGTATAAAATTCCTGCGCCCCCGATTGCGCCGCCTCATGGGCGGTGCGGTTCGTAGACGGAAGCGTTTCGTAAACGTGCAACTCCATAATCTTCCTCAAAACATTGATAACTGATCGGTTTCGTTGATATGGTCTAAAACACCTGCGTGGCGCAGCGTTTCAATGACGCTTTTGTTCAGAGAAGCTCTGATTTGAAGATCCTCGATCGAGAAGAACGGCTCCTCCTCGCGCGCCTTGATGATATTTTCCGCAGCATTTTCGCCAACGCCGCCGAGCGCCGAAAACGGCATACGGATACTGCCGTTTTCAGGCAAAAACGCACGGGAATCGGATTTTTCCAGATCCACGGGCAAAAAACGGATATGGCGCGCCATGCACTCATTGATCAATTTCAAGGTCGGAACAGATGCTTGCTCCTTGGGAGATGCCTCTTTTCCGCGCTTTTCAATATCCTTGATCGTCGCAACGACCTTGGATTTTCCACCCATAACGATCTCTGCGTCAAATCCGCCTGGTGCAACCGTAAACATCGCGCAGTAGAACGCGATGGGCATATGCACCTTGTACCAGCCAAGGCGGATCGCCGACATCACGTAAGCGGCGGCGTGGGCTTTCGGGAACATATACTTGATCTTCTTACACGAGCCAATATACCATTCGGGCACGTTATGCTCGCGCATTTCCGCCTCCCATTCGGGGGTCAGCCCTCTGCCCTTACGCACACTTTCCATGATCTTGAAGGCGTGGGCGTTTTCAAGCCCATAACGGATCAAGTCGTTCATGATGTTGTCACGACACCCGATCACGTGTGAAATATCACAAATGCCTTCCTTGATCAGATCCTGTGCGTTGCCCGTCCAAACGTCCGTGCCGTGAGAAAGTCCCGAGATCTGCAACAGATCCGCAAAGGATTTGGGCTTTGCCTCCTCCACCATTCTCATAACGAAGTTGGTACCAAATTCGGGCAAGCCGTAGGTACCGATCTTTGCATCGATATCCTCGGGCGAGATGCCAAGCGGCTTTGTGGAAAGAAAGAGATCATAGACCTCGCGCGCATTCATGGGAACGTCCATAACGCTTGTGTTGGAAAACCGCTCGATCCACTTGTATTTCGTCGGAATATCATGTCCCAGCTCATCGAGCTTTAAGAGCGTATCGTGCAGATATTCAAAGGTAAAGTGCGTGGTGATGATATCGGAATTCGGGTCATCGGCGGGGTGCTGCACCGGGCAGAAATCATAGATCTCATATTCCTTGGGTACGACCACGATACCGCCGGGGTGCTGTCCTGTCGAACGCTTGACGCCAACGCAGTTGGCGGCAAGTCGGTTCATCTCCGCGCGCGGGATCGAAAGCCCCTTTTCTTCCAGATATTTCAGCACAAAGCCAAATGCGGTCTTGTCCGCGATACCGCCGATCGTTCCCGCGCGGAACACGTTTTCCGCACCGAACAATTCCTCGGTATATTTATGCACGCGGCCCTGCACCTCACCCGAGAAGTTCAAGTCGATATCGGGCGATTTATCGCCGTAAAAGCCAAGAAAGGTCTCAAAGGGGATATCGTGCCCGTCATTGTTCATTTTCGTGCCGCATACGGGGCAGTTTTTGTTGGGCAGATCAAAGCCCGAGCCAATTCCCGCCGGCACGTCAAATTCGCTGTGTCGGCACTTGGGGCACCAATAGTGCGGAGGCAAAGGGTTGACCTCCGAAATGCCCGCCATAGAAGCGACTACGGAAGAACCGACCGAGCCGCGCGAGCCAACCAGATACCCTTGGCTTTCGCTGTACCAAACCAGCTTTTGCGCGATCATATACAGTACGGCAAAACCGTTTTTGATGATCGAAGTCAGCTCCTTATCCAGGCGCTTTGCAACGATATCGGGTAGCGGATCGCCGTACATTGACTTTGCGCGCTCATAGCAGATGCGCTGCAAGTCCTCCTCTGCTCCCTCCATATTCGGGGTGAAGGTTCCCTTTGGGAACGGACGGATATCGTTGTCGATCAGGTCGTTGATCGCATTGGTGTTGGTGACGACCACCTCGTATGCCTTATCTTCGCCGAGATAGGCAAATTCTTCCAGCATTTCCTCGGTGGTACGGTAATACAGATGGGAATCCTTATCCTCGTTTTTGAATTTGACACTGACAAGGATCTTGCGAAAGATCTCGTCCTCGTCGTTCATAAAATGTGCGTCGCAGGTCGCGACCACAGGGATCCCCAGCTTATCGCCAAGTGCCACTATGCGGCGGTTTAGATTCCGCAGTCCTTCCTCATCGGCGATGAGTCCCTTGTCGATCATAAAGCGATTGTTGCTGATGGGCTGGATCTCTAAATAGTCATAAAATTTAGCGATCTCCTCGATTTCACCCTGCGGCTTGTTGTCAAGTATAGCGGTGATCAGCTCACCTGCCTCGCAGGCAGAACCAATGATCAGCCCCTCGCGGTGCTTTTCAAGCACAGTTTTAGGTATGCGCGGAACCTTACGGAAATAGTTCAAATATCCATAGGAAACAAGCTTATAAAGATTTTTCAGTCCGATCTTGTTTTTTACCAATATGATCTGGTGATAGGTCGGCAAGCGCAAGGGATCGGCAGAGGCGCTCATTTCATCTTGAAGCTGCTTGAAATTGCGGATCTCCATTTTCTGCATCTTTTCCTGCATGCAAAAATAGATCATCGCAAGCATTTCGGCATCGTCCGAAGCACGGTGATGATTGAAATCACCGAGCTTGAAGTATTCCGCCAATTTATTTAGCTTATGACTTTTCAACTCGGGATTCAGGTGTCTGGAAAGCGACACCGTGTCCAAATACGGGTGGCGGTCGTAATCAAGGCCACAGCGCTTGGCAGCCACACGAATAAAGCCCATATCGAAATCGGCATTGTGCGCGATCAGAAGCCGATCCCCCACAAAGGCAAAAATTCGGGCAGGACCTGAGCGATCACACGTGCATCCTTGACCATATCGTCCGTGATGCCCGTCAGCTCCACGATATCCTGCGGAATCGGCATTTCGGGATTAACAAAGGTATTATAGCGCTCCAAAACCTCGCCGTTTTTGACCTTAACGGCGCCGATCTCGGTGATACCGCAGTTCTCATTGGAAAGTCCCGTGGTTTCAATGTCAAACACCACGAATTCATCGTCAAAGCTGCCCTTGTAATCGCCCGAGAGAGCACTTGCGGTATCGTTGACAAAATATGCCTCCATACCGTAGATCACCTTTTGTTCCAGCTTTTCAGAGGCAAGCATCGCGTCCTGGTAGCCCTGCACGTTGCCGTGATCGGTGATTGCCACGGCGGGGTGTCCCCATTTCTTTGCCATAGCAACCGCCTTATCGGGCGGGATCAGGGCGTCCATATTGGACATGGTGGTATGTAAATGAAGCTCAACGCGCTTCACGGGTGCATTATCGACGCGATCAATTTTTTTCACAACGGCAATATCGCTGTAATAGAAGGTCACGTCCACGTCCACCATGTCCTTATGGGTGTCGTGCTTGGCATAACCCTTCAACGCAAGCGCGGCACCGTCGCGCACAGAAGCAGACAGCGTTTTGGCATCTTCGGGATCAAGGGAAAATTTCTTGACCATAATAGAGGTATTTCCGTCCGTGATGCCAAAATTTACGTTGATCTTGTCCCCTGCGCGGTTGGTGTCCTGCGTGTAGCCAAAGACCTCACCGATGATCACCACGTTACGCATTTGTCTGTCTACACGGGCAAGCGGAACGGGTTTGATCTCAAAGGGCGCACCTGATATGAAATCAGGGCTTGAAATATCAAATTTACGTGATCCGATCCGGCAGATGCCGTCCTCGATCACGGCATCACCGATCTCGCCAAGCAAGCTCATCGTGCGATGCGCGTTGGAAAGCTCCGCGGAGGAAGCCGTCATCGCCGATTCGCTCGGACCGATCGAACGGCTTGCGGCGCGGTTTTCGTATTCCTTGCTGCTTTGTTGCAGCTTCACGTCCCATTCGGCAAGCTCTGCCTCGGTATCGGCAAAGGAATACTCGGCGGCAAGCTCGGGTGAGTGGCAAAGCTCCACCTTACAGGAAAGCCCGAACTCACTGCGAATGATCCCCTCGATGACCGTGGGTGTTTGTCCTGCCTCCATCAAAAGCAGACTTTCGTTCGCATAAGGCATTTCAATGGTGAGCTTGTCCCCTTCAAGACGGGCGCGATAGGAATGGAAAAATCCACGGGCGACGATGCCCACGCGTTGCGTTTCCTCTAAAAGCTCCGGGATATAACGCTGATCGAAAAGCGCGGCGGGATAGCGCGGCAAAATACGCACGTGAGTGAGCTGATACGCCTTCGCGATCTCCGCCTCGACCGTATACAGCACTCTTTTTTCGATCAACGCGGGAAAAGCGGCGCTGACCTCGATCATTCGCCGCTCCTTGTCCGCGCGCAAGCGAATGTCCGTGGCAGTCAGCATCCACGCGGCATTTTGCTCGCCGGGTTGATATTTTTCAAAGATTTGCAATAAATTTTTACCCGCCATATATCTCCTTTTACAGCGGATATCCGCCGCTTACATCTTTTCTTTTATTTCCTTTAATTTCGCAATCAAAACGTCGATCACGTCGGCTTCGGGGATCTTGCAAAGGATCTTACCCTTTTTGATCAGCAGCGCTTCCCCATCTCCGCCGCAGATGCCGATATCGGCCTCTCTTGCCTCGCCCGGGCCGTTGACAACACACCCCATCAAAGCGACGCGCAAGGGCAAGTCCATCAGCCCTTCGCGCATAGCCGCCTTTTCAAAACGGTCTGCCAAAGCGATCAGATCGATCCTTGTGCGACCGCAGGTTGGGCAGCTTACAATATTTAAGCCCGATTGCCCCTCGATCGAGAGGGCGGAAAGGATACGCCGTGCGGCGGCGATCTCCTGAACGGGATCGGCAGTCAGCGACACGCGCAAGGTATCACCGATGCCGTCGGCAAGCAGCGCACCGATCCCGATAGCGTTCTTGATGCTGCCCATTTGTGCATTTCCCGCCTCGGTCACTCCCAAATGCAACGGATAGTCGCATTTCTCAGCAAGCAAACGGTTCGCGGCGATCATCGTATGCACGTTCGATGCCTTGATCGAGATCACAGTGTCGTAAAAATCAAATTTTTCAAGCAGCTTTGCGTGATACAGCGCGCTTTCCACTAATGCCTGGGCGGTGGGTGCGCCGTATTTTGCAAGAATATGCTTTTCCAGCGAGCCGCCGTTGACGCCGATACGGATCGGCACGCCGTGCTCGCGGCACGCCTTGACAACAGCGCGCACGTTTTCCTCGCCGCCGATATTGCCGGGGTTGATGCGGATCTTATCCGCACCGCGCTCTGCACAAGCGATCGCGACGCGATGATCAAAATGAATGTCCGCCACAAGCGGGAG
>JAGAMJ010000039.1 GCA_017624795.1 Clostridia bacterium | reverse complement strand
GAAGCTCTGATCAGCAAGACCGATAAAAAACGCATTAATTATTATAATTTTTATACGGGGAAAAAGTGGGGAAAATTTGAAAATTACCATATGTCCCTTGACAGCTCCTTGCTTGGGGTGGAGGGGACAGCGCAGATGATGATGCGCCTGATCGAGATCTACAATTTCGAGGGGAATGGAGAATGACGCCTATCCTCGAATTATGGGGATTTTTCGACCAAAAATCATTGCGTCAAAAAAAATTAAAAAAATATCTTGACAAGATGCATATCGCCGATTATGATATATAGTGCAAATTCAATTTTGGAGGATAAACCATGGCGATCTACCTCTGTGAGCTCTGCGGATATGAATACGATCCCAAAAACGGCGATCCCGACAACGGCATAGCCGAGGGGACCGAGTTTGAAGACTTGCCTGATGATTTCGAATGCCCGCTATGCGGCGCTTCGAAGGAGGATTTTGAAAAAGAACTGCAAGAATCCGATGATGAATAAGAAAAACAAGGACGGGGACGCCGGGCGTCCCCGTCCTTGTTTTTTGTAAAATATGCATTTATTCGTTGCAAATATTCATTTTCTATTGACTTTTATAAAAAATATAGTATAATATTATTATTAAAATTCTTATGTTGCCCGTGTGCAACCGAAAGGACTGTATGGCTATTAACAGACGTGAAGCGCGAGAAGCGGTGTTTGAGCTGCTGTTCGAAACCGAATTCCGCCGTGATGAAGCTTTTGAAGACATTTTCCGTTCCTCTGTCGAAAACCGTGAGATCGAGGTGGATCCTTACATCAACGATACCTATTTTGGGGTGCTTTCGCATCTTGACGAGATCGACGAGCGCATCAATCGACATTCCAACGGCTGGAAGACCTCCCGTATTTCCAAGGTTTCGCGCTCGATCCTGCGCCTTTGCGTGTATGAGATGCTCTATTGCCGCGGCGAGATTCCCGAAAGCGTTTCTCTCAACGAGGCAGTTGAGCTTTGCAAAAAATTTGACGAGGAAAAGGCGCGTCCGTTTGTGAACGGCGTCCTCAACAGCGTCAAAAATGAGATCCTGGGAGCCGAAAATGCCTGATTGCTATTATGTTGGCATCGACACCAGCAACTATACCACCTCCGTTTCGTTGGCAGATGAAAACGGAAATGTGGTGGCAAATCTCAAAAGCCCCCTTGTCGTAAAGGAAGGGGGCAGGGGCTTGCGCCAGAGCGACGCGGTCTTTGCTCACGTTAAAAATCTTCCGCAGCTCATGCGTGATATCGGTGCGCTTTTGAAAGGGAAGACGGTCCGCGCGATCGGCGTTTCGACACGTCCGCGCGATGCAAAGGGATCCTATATGCCTTGTTTTTTAACGGGCGAGGTGGCAGCCGAGTCGCTTGCCGCGGGACTTGGAGCACCTGTTTACCGTTTTTCGCATCAAAGCGGACACCTGATGGCGGCATTGTATTCATCGGGGGCGGCAGACACCTTGCTTGAACGTCCCTTCGGGGCGTTTCACGTTTCGGGCGGTACAACCGAAATGCTGCTTGTAAAGCCCGACCGCGTCGGGTTTTCGGTGGAGCTTTTGGGTGGCAGCGCTGATCTGCACGCAGGGCAAGCGATCGATCGCATCGGTGTTGCGATGGGACTTGCGTTTCCTTGCGGTCCCGCCTTGGAAAAATTGGCGATGGAAAACACGAAAAAGATCCCAAAGCCGCGCATTTCGGTGCGTGAGGGGAGCTGCAACCTTTCCGGGCTTGAAAATCTGGCGCTTGACCTATACCGCAAAACAGGGGATAAAGCCCTGACGGCGGCGTACGTGTTGCGCTTTTTGTCGCTCACACTTGCCGAGATGGCACATTGGCTGCGTCAAACGCACGGTGATCTGCCGATCCTTTTTTCGGGTGGCGTGATGAGCAATCGAATCATCGCAAGCTATATTGGATCGCAGCTTGGCACCGTTAAATTTGCCGAGCCCGCTTTCAGCGCGGACAATGCCGCGGGGATCGCTCTGCTTTGCCGCTCGAAGGCGCTTAAAGACTAAACAAAAGAAAAAGGAGGACGCTATGCCGCAGCAGGTCTTGTCGGTCAGTCAGCTGAACGAATACCTTAAAATGAAAATGGATAGCGATCAACTCCTTTCAGGCGTTTTGATCCGCGGTGAGATATCAAATTTCACAAACCATTATAAAACGGGACATTTTTATTTTTCCTTAAAGGACGACAATGCGCTGATCCGCGCGGTCATGTTTCGATCCTACGCGCAAAACGTTCGTTTTGCGCCCGAAAACGGTATGAAGGTCATTGCGCGCGGACGTGTGTCTGTATTTCCGCGCGACGGACAGTATCAGATCTATATCGACGAGCTTTTGCCCGACGGTGTCGGTGCGCTGTATCTCGCGTATGAGCAGCTGCGCCGCAAGCTGGAAGGGGAAGGACTTTTCGATCCCTCTCGCAAGCGACCCTTGCCCCCGTATCCCGAACGGATCGGCATCATTACGTCCCCGACGGGTGCCGCGGTACGTGATATGATCCAAATTTTAGGGCGTCGTTTTCCCGCGGCACAGATCATTCTTTATCCCGCCCTGGTGCAAGGCGCCGGCGCACCCGAAAGTCTTGTGCGCGGACTTCTTACCTTTTATCGCGATATTTCAGTGGATCTGATCATCATTGGGCGCGGCGGCGGCTCTGCTGAGGATCTTTGGGCGTTTAACGACGAAACGCTTGCCCGTACCGTTGCGGCGTCCCCCGTTCCCGTTATTTCGGCGGTAGGGCACGAAACAGACGTCACCATCTGTGATTTCGTTGCCGATCTTCGTGCACCGACACCCTCTGCCGCAGCGGAGCTTGCCGTGCCCGATGCGTTTGAATTAAGGCAAGGGCTGCATGGGGCAAGCGAACGCCTGTCCGTTGCCCTGACGCAAACGCTGTCAAGCGCAAGAATGCGGCTTGCCGCGCTTTCTGGTGCAGAGGTGCTGCGCTCGCCCCGCCGTTATTTAGAGGACCGCACGATGGCGGTGGCGTTTCTTTCACAGCGCCTTGACCGCGCGGCGGTCGGCGCTACCGAGCGCGCCCGCAATGATTTTACCGCTTTGGCGGCAAAGCTTGGCGCGTTGAATCCCTTGAACGTGCTGGCACGCGGCTACGCCGCCGCCTTTGACGATGACGGCAAGCCCGTCACACGCGCCGCAGAGCTTTCGGCGGGACAGAATTTACACATCCGCTTTGCGGATCGAACAGCGGACGCCGTGATCAAGGGCGTTCGGGAAAGTGAGTAACTATGACGAAAAAGGCATTTTCCTTTGAACAAGCATTAGAGGAGCTGCAAACCATCGTGACCGCCCTGGAAGCGGGGAACGTCAGCTTGGACGATTCGCTTGGACTATACGAGCGAGGGGTTGAGCTGGTGCGCCTTTGCAATCAGCGTTTGGACGAAGCGCAGCAGCGGATCAGCGTAGTGCAGACCGCAGCTGACGGCACCGTCACACAAGCGCCCTTTGAAGGGGAAACGCAGCTATGAATATAAACGAACGCCTTGCCGCGAATGCGGCGTTGGTGGAAGCGGCGCTTGCAAGCTACACGGAGGAGCAGGACGCTGATTTTGCCAGAGAGATCGAGGCAGAGCGGTATAGCTTGCTTGCGCGAGCCAAACGGATCCGCCCCACGCTCGTGCTTGAATTTTGCCGTCTGTTTGACGGTCGCGCAGAGGCGGCGTTACCCTTTGCCGCGGCAGTGGAAATGGTGCACACCTATTCGCTGATCCACGACGATCTGCCTTGCATGGATAACGATGATCTGCGCCGCGGCCGCCCCACCTGTCACAGGGCATTTGATGAAGCGACCGCGCTGCTTGCAGGCGACGGACTT
>JAGAMJ010000038.1 GCA_017624795.1 Clostridia bacterium | reverse complement strand
CCCGGCCGTGTCTACCGTTCCGACGCGCTGGACGCCACCCACTCCCCCCTGTTCCATCAAATGGAGGGCTTGGTGGTGGATAAGGGCATCACCATGAGCGATCTGAAGGGTACACTTGAAACCTTCGCGCGCAAGATGTTCGGCGACAAGACCGAGATCCGCTTCCGCCCCCATCATTTCCCCTTTACCGAGCCGTCGGCAGAGGTAGACGTTTCCTGCTTTGTGTGCGGTGGCAAGGGTTGTCGCGTTTGCAAGGACGAGGGCTGGATCGAAATTCTCGGCGCGGGTATGGTACACCCCTTCGTGCTGCAAAACTGCGGCATTGATCCCGAGGTTTACAGCGGCTTTGCCTTTGGTATGGGCCTTGAACGCGTAACCATGACGCGCTACGGCATTGATGATATCCGTCTGTTCTATGAAAACGACGAGCGCTTCTTGAAGCAGTTTTAAGAAAGGAGGACGCGCAAAATGAATTTGTCTATGAAATGGCTTGCCGACTTCGTTGATGTTAGCGACGTGAAGATCGGCGATTATTGCGATAAATTGACCTTGACCGGCTCCAAGGTCGAGGGCTATGAGGAGATCGGCAAAGAGATCGAAAACGTGGTCGTGGCGCGCATCAAAAAGATCGTGCCCCACCCCGACAGCGATCATCTCTTGATCTGCACCATGGATATCGGCACGGGCGAGGACACCCAGATCGTAACGGGTGCCGCAAACGTCTTTGAAGGCGCGATCGTCCCCGCCGCGATCCCCGTGGCAAAGCTGCCCGGCGGTGTGACCATCAAGGCAGGAAAGCTGCGCGGCGTGCCCTCTAACGGCATGCTTTGCTCAATGGGCGAGCTGGGGCTGACTCCCCACGAATGCCCCGGTAAGGAAGAAAACGGTATTCTGACCCTTGACGAAAGCTTTGCCGAGCACATCGGCGGCGATATCCGCAAGGCGCTGATGCTGGACGACACCGTGGTGGAATTTGAGATCACCTCGAACCGTCCCGATTGCCTTTCGGTGATCGGTCTTGCCCGTGAAACCGCCGTTTCGTTCGGCAGAGAGCTGAACGTTCCCTCCCCCACCTTCCGCGGCGCGGGCGACGGCGACGATATTTCCAAGTATCTTTCGATCGGCATCGAAGCCCCCGATCTTTGCTACCGCTATGCGGCTAAGGTCGTTAAAAACGTGCGCATCAAGCCCTCCCCCATGTGGCTTCGTATGCGTCTGCACGCCGCAGGCGTTCGCCCCATCAACAATATCGTTGATATCACCAACTACGTGATGCTGGAATACGGTCAGCCGATGCACGCATTTGATTATGCGCAGCTTGACGGCTCCGCTATTCGTGTACGCCGCGCCGCAGACGGCGAGCAGTTCAAGTCCCTGGACGATATCGACCACACTTTGGACAGCTCGATGCTGGTGATCGCCGACGAGAAAAAGGCGTGCGCGCTTGCGGGCGTTATGGGCGGTGCCAACAGCGAGATCAAGGACGACACCAAGACCGTCGTGTTTGAATCTGCTTGCTTCAACGGCGCGTCTGTGCGTGTGACTGCAAAGAAAAACGGTATGCGTACCGAGTCCTCCGCACGCTTTGAAAAGGGGCTTGATCCCGAAAATTGCTATGCGGGACTGATGCGCGCTTGCGAGCTTGTCGAGCTGCTTGACGCAGGTGACGTGGTGGACGGCACGATCGACGTTTATCCCACCAAGCCCGACGTGACGGTACTTCCCTTTGAGCCCGCACGCTACAACGCGTTCCTTGGCACCGATATTTCAGAAAAGCGTATGATCGAGATCCTGGAAGCGCTTGCCTGCACCGTGAAGGACGGAAAGATCACCGTCCCCTCCTTCCGTGCGGATCTTGCCTGCATGAACGATATCGCAGAGGAGATCATGCGTATTTACGGCTACGATAAGATCGTTTCGACCAAGATCTGCGCCGAAACCACCGAGGGCGGACGCACACCCAAGCAAGCGTTTGGTGTCAGCGTCGAAAACGCACTTTACGGTATGGGACTTGACGAGATCCAGACCTTCTCCTTCATTTCGCCGAAATATTACGAGAAGGTCCGTTTGCCCGAGGAAAAGCGCCGCTCTGTGGTGATCTCCAACCCGCTTGGCGAGGATACCAGCGTGATGCGTACCACGGCTCTCCCCTCTATGCTGGAGGTGCTGGCGCGCAATGCCAACTTTAATAATGAAAACGTACGGCTGTTTGAGATGGGATCGGTCTATTTGCCTGATACGGACAGCACCAAGCTCCCCTATGAGGGCAAGATGCTGACCCTTGGTATGTACGGCGATGCCGATTTCTACACCGTGAAGGGTGTGATCGAAAATCTGCTCGCACTTGCCTCTGTCAAAGCGGAATGGACTGCCGTTTGCGATAACGCCTCCTATCACCCGGGACGTTGCGCAAAAGTGACAGTTGGCGACGTTCAGCTTGCCGTTTTCGGTCAGATCCACCCCGTCGTCGCGGAAAATTACGGCATATCAATGCCTGTTTATGCCGCAGAGGTCGATTTTGATGCTCTGTTCGACCGCCGTGACGCCGCAACGCATTACCGCCCCCTTCCCAAATTCCCTGCCATTACCCGTGATTTCTCGTTCGTGTGTGATGAAGCACTTGAAGTTGGCAAGATCATTGCCGTAATGCAAAAAGCAGGCGGCAAGCAGTGCGAGGGTGTTTCCTTGTTCGATATTTACCGCGGTCCGCAGGTCGGAGAGGGTAAGAAGTCTGTTTCGCTGCGTATGACCTTGCGCGCCGAGGATCACACCTTGACCGTCGAGGACGCCGAAAAGGTTTCCAAAAAGGTTTTGACGCTTCTTGACCGTGAGCTTGCACTCACCCTGCGCGGCTGATATGGAAAAGGAAAAGATCGCGCGCATCAACGAGCTGGCGCACCTTTCCAAGGAGCGCGCGTTGACCGCAGAAGAAAAGGCAGAGCAGCAGGCGCTGCGTATGGAATACGTCGCGGAGATCCGCGCGTCCTTTGGCGGAATGCTGGAAAACACTGTCATTGAGCGCCCCGACGGCAGCCGTGAAAAGCTGCCTAAGAAAAACTGATATGGAAAAGATACTGCATACGGCAAGCGCCGCCGAGACCGAGAGCGTCGGTGCCGCGCTTGCCGCAGAAATGGCAAAGAATACCGCTCTGCCGCCGTTTATTGCCCTTTACGGGGATCTTGGTGTTGGCAAGACCGCTTTCGTACGCGGCTTTGCATCGGTGTTCTGCGCAGGGGTAGCCGTCCGTTCCCCCACCTTCGCGCTGG
>JAGAMJ010000037.1 GCA_017624795.1 Clostridia bacterium | reverse complement strand
GATCGAAGGCAAAGGAAGCGATCGCCCCCGCGGTGTATTCCCCGATGCCCGGCAGCGACAATATCCCCCCGAACGTGGTGGGAAAAACGCCCCCGTGGTCGGACATAATACACCTTGCCGCCTTTTGCATATTCCGCACGCGGCTGTAATAGCCAAGCCCCTCCCAGAGCTTCATCAGCTCCTCCTCGGGACACGCGGCAAGCGCCGCCACGTCGGGCAGGTGCGCTAAAAAACGTTCGTAGTAGCGGATCACCGCCTCCACGCGCGTTTGTTGCAGCATGATCTCAGAGATCCAAATGCGATAAGGATCGCGCGTTTCGCGCCACGGCAGCTCGCGCTTGTTTTGCTGGTACCAGGCAAGGATCGGCGACATATCGGGTAGCTTCAATTCCATTTGGACCTCCTTTCTGGGGGGATGCGACGCGGGAACCCTTTTGATAAAGGGTTCCCGCACCCTCCCAAAACCTTTTGCACAAAAATATGGGAAAAGCCCCATAACGGGTGCGGATTTTTGATAAAAATGGGGATACAGATCAGGACGCTATTCGGTCGTTGGTCGCGGATTGCGGGGCGTCGAGGACGTCGCCCCCTACGGGGTGGTGCGTGCCTTTTAGGATAACGGCTCATATCCGTATAACAAAAAAACGTCAGGTTTGGACAAAATCCCTATCTTCCCCGTGGCGACGGCATATATCCGTATAACAAAAGACCGTCAGGTTTGGATGCAGGGTGCGTGATCGCAAGGCGAAGGCGTAGTAACCTACGTCGAGTCTTGTGAGCGCGCGCCCTGCGCCAAAGATGTCGGTCTTACTTCAAAAAGCCGCCGATGATCTGCTCCTCCGCTTCCTTTTCGGTGAGTCCCAAGGTCATCAGCTTGATCAGCTGCTCGCCCGCGATCTTGCCGATCGCCGCCTCGTGAACAAGCGACGCCTCGGGGTGATTTGCCATGATCTCGGGCACGGCACTGACCGTCGCCTTATCCATGATGATCGCGTCACATTCGGTGTGACCGTTTGAGCAATTGTTGCCGTTGACGTGCGAGATGAACTCCTGCTTGGACTCGTCCTTCGCGACCGAACGCGAAACAACGTGCGTGCCGCAGTCCTCGCCGTCAAGATCGACCTCAAAATAGGTCTTTGCGTACTGCTTGCCGTGCGTCATGATCTTCTCGTGCACGATCAGCGTCGCCCCTCCCGCAAGCTTTGCCTTGGTTTTGCGGTCGGTGGAGTCCACACCCTTGATCTGGGCGGTTTCCATTTCCATATAACTGTTCTTTTCCATTTCGACCACGGTGGTGGGGTTCATCACGTTTTGACCGTTGCCGTCCCCCTCGCCGTAGTGCTTTTCGATATACCGTACGCGGGCATTTTCGCCAACAAAGAAGGCGTGGATACCGCTGTGCTCGCTTTTCTCCGAGCCGCCGTTGTGAATACCGCAGCCCGCCACGATCGTGACGTCGCAATCGGCGCCGATGTGAAAATCGTTATACACAAGCTCGCTGATGCCCGTCTTGGCAAGCAGCACGGGGATATGCAAGCTCTCTTTTTTTGTGCCGGGCTTGATGTAGATATCAATGCCGGGCTTATCGGTTTTTTTGACGATCTCGATGTTCTCGCTGGAACGGCTGCCGAACATTTCGCCGTTGACGCGCAGGGAAAACGCGCCCTCGGGAATTTCGTGGATATCGGCGACCTGCGCAAGAAGATTTTGTTGAATACTGTCAAGCTGTGCCATATCAGTTGCCCTCCTTTGCGGTGTAGCGGCAGCCCGCGGGCGCGAGAAGCGTTGGCAGGATCTCGGATTTGGAACCGATCTGCGCCACCTTGCCGTCGGCGATCACCACGATCTTGTCGGCGATATCCAGAATACGCTCTTGGTGAGAAATGATCAGAATACTGCCCTTGGTGCGCTCGTACATACCCTCAAACACCTTGATGAGGTTGTTGAAGCTCCAAAGGTCGATGCCCGCCTCCGGCTCGTCAAAAACAGAAAGCTTGGTGCTTCTTGCATTGATCATCGCGATCTCGATGCGTTTGAGCTCACCGCCCGAAAGGGATGCGTTGACCTCACGGTTGATGTATTCCTTGGCGCAGAGCCCGACCTCCGAGAGGTACGCGCAGGCGCTTGCCACCGAGATCTTGGTGCCCGCGGCAAGCGAGATCAGATCCTTGACGGTAATGCCCTTGAAGCGCACGGGCTGCTGAAACGCGAAGCTGATCCCCTTTCTCGCGCGCTCGGTGACCGACAGGTCTGTGATATCCTCACCGTCCAGCAGCACCCTGCCCGACGTGGGGCGCACGATGCCCGCGATGATCTTGGCAACGGTGGATTTTCCGCTGCCGTTGGGGCCCGTGATCGCCACGAAGCGCTCGGACACGGAAAAGCTGACGTCCTTTAAGATCTCGGTCTTGCCGCCGTTCTCGGCGGGAACCTCAAAGCTGATATGTTGTAATTCCAGCATAATGAACTCCTTTTTTATCGACGCGCCGACGCCTTGGCGACGGCTGATTACTATCCATCGTAATAGTATATCACAAGCGCAAGCGTTTTTCAAGCGGATATGAAAATTTCGTTTGCAGAGGCGTTTGTGAGCGTATGGGAGGTCGTTCCCTACGGGTTTGTACGTTGAGCGATCGTTGGTGGCAAATATCTTTGTGCTTTTTCATGCTTCCACACAGAAAGGACGGTTGAAAACGCGAAATTTTGTTTATTTTTTCACAATCCCCCTCTTGACTGTATATACTGCTTGTGTTATAATTTATAATGATAACTTGTGGGCGCTATCGCGCACGTGTGCGCGACTCACATTTCTCAACAACATTGATTTTCAGGAGGAAGAAACAAATGGAATACCGCATCGAACACGACTCTATGGGCGAGGTCAAGGTACCTGCCGACCGTTATTGGGCAGCGCAGACCGAGCGCAGCCACCAGAATTTCCCGATCGGCGTCGGCATTGAGACCATGCCCCGCGAGATCACCAAGGCATTCGGCGTCCTCAAAAAAGCTGCCGCGATCGCAAACAACGCCCTGAAACCCGAAAAGATGACCGACAAGAAGCTTGCCGCGATCTCCAAGGCGTGCGATGAGGTCATGTCCGGTGAGCTGAACGATCACTTCCCCCTTGTTGTGTGGCAGACCGGCTCGGGCACGCAGTCCAATATGAACGCAAACGAGGTCATCGCAAACCGCGCCAACGAGATCGCGGGCGAGAAGCTCTGCCACCCCAACGATGATATCAACATGAGCCAGTCCTCCAACGACACCTTCCCCACCGCGATGCATATTGCGGCTGTTGAGGCGATCGAGGACAAGCTCTTCCCCGCCATCGACCTGCTGGTCGCGACCTTCAAAAAGCTTGAAAGAGCGAACAAGGGCATCGTCAAGAGTGGACGTACCCACTTGCAGGACGCAACCCCCATCACCTTCTCGCAGGAGATCTCGGGTTGGAGATCGTCGCTTGAACGCGACAAGCAGCTGCTGAAAGCTTCGCTGCCCACGCTCAAAGAGCTGGCACTTGGCGGCACTGCCGTCGGCACGGGCCTGAACGCCCCCAAGGGCTTTGACGTGAAGGTCGCCGAGGCGGTTTCAAAGATCACGGGCAAGAAGTTCGTGACCGCACAGAACAAGTTCCACGCGCTCACCTCCAAGGACGAGATCGTCTTTGCACACGGCGCGATCAAGGCACTTGCCGCCGATATGATGAAGATCGCCAACGACGTGCGTTGGCTGGCTTCGGGCCCCCGTCTTGGCCTTGGTGAGATCACGATCCCCGAGAACGAGCCCGGCTCCTCCATCATGCCCGGCAAGGTCAACCCCACCCAGTGCGAGGCAGTGACCATGGTCGCCGTTCAGGTCATGGGCAACGACGTGGCAGTCGGTATGGCTGCTTCCCAGGGCAACTTTGAGCTCAACGTCTTTATGCCCGTTTGCATTTACAACTTCCTGCAATCCGCGCGTCTTTTGGCCGAGGCGATCGTTTCCTTTAACAACAACTGCGCTGTGGGCATCAAGGCAAACAAGCAGAAGATGCACGACAATCTGCATAACTCCCTGATGCTGGTCACCGCGCTGAACCCCTACATCGGCTACGAGAACGCGGCAAAGACCGTTAAAAAGGCATTCAAGGAGAACATTTCCCTCAAAGAGGCCTGCGTTGCACTTGGGTTCCTGACCGCAGAGCGCTTCGACGAGGTCTTCCACCCCGAAAAGATGGTCTAATCGTGCTTTGAAAATTCGCAAGGCAGTTTGACCGTCACACCAACGCCTCCCTTGTGCAAAGGGAGGTGGATGCCGAAGGCAGACGGAGGGATTGTAAAAATAAGTTTTGCATCGAAACAATCCCTCACCGCCTGCGGCGGAGCTCCCTTTACACAAGGGAGCCATTGTCAAAACGCTTCGTTTCATCTGTATAACAGATTTTGATTTTTACCAAAGTCGAACACGTAAGGGTGCGCCACGTGGCGCACCCTTCAACGCCGTAAAATCCCCAATACTACGAAAGGGACAACATAAAATGAAATTTAGCTATTTCCCCGGCTGCACCCTCAAAACAAAGGGCAAGGACCTTGACATCTTTGCGCGCAAGAGCGCCGAGGCGCTGGGCTTTGAGCTTTGCGAACTTGCCGATTGGCAGTGCTGCGGCGCGGTCTATCCCATGGCAAAGGACGAGATCGCAACAAAGCTTTCCTCTGTGCGTGCGCTGGTCAGCGCGCGTGACGAAAAAAGAGAGCTTGTGACGCTTTGCTCCGCCTGCCACAACGTGATCAAGCAGGTCAATAACGACATGAAGACCGATGCCGACATCGCGCTGCGCGTCAACAACTATCTGGACCTTCCCACCCCCTACAACGGCGAAACCACCGTTCTGCACTACTTGGAGGTGCTGCGCGACCGCGTTGGCTTTGATAAGCTGAAAGCCGCGGTGACCAACCCCTTGAAGGGGCGCAGGATCGCCGCTTACTATGGGTGTCTGCTGCTCCGCCCCTCGAAGATCATGCAGTTTGACGACGCCGAGAACCCCACGATCTTGGAGGACTTTATCCGCGCCATCGGCGCCGAGCCCGTCACCTGGGGTATGCGTAACGAATGCTGCGGCGGCTACATCGCAGCCGAGGACCGCGCACAGGCAGAAAAACGCAGCAGCACCGTGATGGAGGACGCCGCCAAAAACGGCGCCGACACGGTGATCACCGCCTGCCCCCTCTGCCTTTACAACCTCGCCAAAAACGGCGGCAGCGACTTGCCCGTCGTCTACTTTACCGAGCTGCTTGCCGAGGCGCTCGGCGTCAAGTGAAAGGAGAGAGCGATATGAGCCATAGCAACAACGCGACCGAGCAGGTCCTGCGCTCCTCGGGTGTTGACGTGCGCAAGTGCATGCGCTGCGGCAAATGCACCGCCACCTGCCCCGCATTTGACGAAATGGAATACCACCCCCATCAGTTCGTTTATATGGTGGAAAAGGGCGAGATCGAAAAATTGGCGGCAAGCCCCTCGATCTACAAGTGCCTTTCCTGCTTTGCGTGCGTCGATCGCTGCCCCCGCGGTGTCGAACCCGCCAAGCTCGTTGAGGCGGTCCGCCTTGCGGTCATTCGCCAGCAGGGACAGAACCATATGAAGCCCGAGGCGATCCCCGCGATGCTTGACGAGGATATGCCCCAGCAGCTTTTTGTCAGCGCAATGCGCAAATACAGCAAGTAAGGAGGAAAGCACGATATGCAAAGAATTGGCGTATTTATCTGCCACTGCGGTACCAATATTGCGGGCACCGTGGACGTGAAGGCAGTTGCCGAGGCGCTCTCGCACGAGCCCGGCGTGGTGTTTTCCACCGATTATCAATACATGTGCTCCGAATCCGGTCAGCAGCTCATGCGTGCGGCGATCCGTGAGCACAAGCTCACCGCCGTTGTGGTGGGCTCCTGCTCGCCCCGTATGCACGAGGCGACCTTCCGCAAGGCGGCAGCCGCGGAGGGGCTGAACTCCTATATGGTGG
>JAGAMJ010000036.1 GCA_017624795.1 Clostridia bacterium | reverse complement strand
TCATCCACCACTTCGTGGTCCCCCTTCCCCCGCTGGGGAAGGCAAACAGCGTCCGCAGTTTCTCAACCGACGGAGCGTTTGCAATCATTTTGAGCAAAGATGTTGTATCCGTCTATTGTAAAAAGTGACAAGTTTAGTCGCCTTCCCCAGTGGGGGAAGGTGTCGCCGTAGGCGACGGATGAGGTGTCACGTGTGCGAAACAACTTACAAAAAAGGCATCGCGGTGCGATGCCTTTTTACATGATTAAATGATACGACTTGTAAACGGGTAAGTGAGCTTATTCATAAATGGGGAATTGATTGCAAAGCTCGATGACTTCTCTGGTGATGCGCTCCTTGGAGTTCTCAAAGTCGTTCACGACGTCGGCGATCCAGCCTGCGATCTTGAGCATTTCGGGCTCCTTGAAGCCGCGCGAGGTCACGGCGGGGGTGCCGATGCGCACGCCGCTGGTGATGAAGGGGCTGCGGGGCTCGTTGGGAACGGTGTTCTTGTTGGCGGTGATGTGCACCTCGTCAAGGCGATGCTCCAGCTCCTTGCCCGTCAGTTCAAGGCCGCGCAGGTCAAGCAGCATCAGGTGGTTGTCGGTGCCGCCGGATACAAGGTTGATGCCTCTTGCTTTGAGTTCCTTTGCAAGCACGGCGGCGTTCTTCACGACCTGCTCACCGTATGCCTTGAACTCGTCGGAAAGTGCCTCGCCCAGTGCCACCGCCTTGGCGGCGATGACGTGCATCAAGGGACCGCCCTGCGTGCCGGGGAATACCGCCTTGTCGATCTGCTTTGCAAGCTCCTCGCGGCAAAGGATCAGACCGCCGCGCGGACCGCGCAAGGTCTTGTGCGTGGTGGTGGTCACGACGTGCGCGTAGGGAACGGGAGAGGGGTGAACGCCTGCGGCGACAAGGCCCGCGATGTGTGCCATATCGACCATCAGGTATGCGCCGACCTCATCGGCGATCTCACGGAATCTCTTGAAATCGATCACACGGGGGTATGCGCTGGCGCCCGCAAGGATCAGCTTCGGCTTGCATTCCAGCGCAAGCTCGCGCACCTTGTCGTAGTCGATGGTTTCGGTGTCGTCGGAAACGCCGTAGGGCACGATATTGAAATATTTGCCCGAGATGTTGACGGGCGAGCCGTGGGAAAGGTGACCGCCGTGCGCCAGGTTCATCGAAAGCACGGTGTCGCCGGGGTTGAGCAGGGCAAAGAAAACGGCGAGGTTTGCGTTTGCGCCGCTGTGGGGCTGGACGTTCGCGTGCTCCGCGCCAAAGAGCTTCTTAGCGCGCTCGCGGGCGATCTCCTCGACCTCGTCAACGTAAACGCAGCCGCCGTAATAGCGCTTGCCGGGATAGCCCTCGGCGTACTTGTTGGTCAGCACGGTACCTGCCGCAAGCAGCACTGCCTTGGACACGATATTCTCGGACGCGATCAGCTCAATGTTGTGCTGCTGACGCGAAAGCTCTCTGGCGCACCCGGCAAAGACCTCGCTGTCATACTGTTCCAATTCATCAAAAAACATAATTCGTAAACCTCCGTGATTTTATTTTCAAAAATTGATAAAGTTCATAAAGACGCTGACAAGTCCAAGTAAAAGACCGATGATACCGCCAAGCCAGATGACGGCGTTCAGCTCCTTTTTCATGACCGAAAGCATCAATGCTTCCAGTGCTTCGGGGGGCATCGCGTTGACCTTTTGCTCCACGATCTCGGCGATGTGGAACTGCGAGGCGATCGAGCCCGCGTATTTACTGACAAGACGGCGATAAAGTCCAACGATCACGCGCTCAAAGCTCTCGGTATCGCTGACCCATTCGGCAACCGGCTTTTCTTCCATAACAGATATTTCTTCTTCCAAGGCGTGGCGCAGCTTGCCGCGTCCGTCACCGTTGAGGAACTCGGTCACGCGCTCGCCGATGGGGGCTGCGAGCTGGGCGACCATATGGTCGTTTACGAACATACCGATCAGGGGGTTGTGCGAGGCAAAGCCCTTCACGGCAGCGGAAGCTTCGGTCGCGATGACCCCGCCAATGTCCATGGCGAGAATGCCGCCAAGGATCTTATCGGTGAGCAGATCCAGCACCACGTCGCGTTTTTCGCCGTATTGCTCGGCGAACAGTGCCTCGCCCGACGCGCGCACCGAGGGGAAGGACAAAATGCCCTTTGCGATGGTGTGCGAGATCTCGTCGGAGAGCAGCGCGTTTTTCAGATCCTCGGTGCGCACCAGCGATTCGCTGATCATGCGTCCGAGCGCCTTTGCAAGCGCCCCTTGCCTGCGCGGCATGATGCCGGGGGTAAAGGGAACGTGAAATTTACCGATATATTTTGCCTTGTATGGGCGGAACAGCATCTTTACGGCGATATAGTTTGTAAAAATGCCGATGATCGCGCTCATCACAAGCGTGACCGCTATCCTTAAAATGACGAGAGGATCCATTTTCTCCTCCTTTGATAAAACAATCAAAAACAGTATAACACATTTTTTTTTGAAAATCAAGCAGAAAAACAATGGTTTTGTATCTTGGCGGCAAAATTTCAAAAATATTTCACATTCTTCTATTGACAGGTTATGTCGAATGTGGTAGAATATGCGATGTTATCGTAGATGTCGGCGGAATCGGGGTGCTGAAACCGTCGGCGGAGAACGCTCTGGAGAATCTCCCATGGAGTGCCGAAGGTGCAAGGCGACGCGTCGCTGAATCTCTCAGGCCAAAGGACAGAGCAGAAAAACCGTTTCGCTATTTTTCTGTTTTGCTATGGGAATAATGTTCGGGGCTGCCTCTACGGGCAGCTATTTTTTATTTTTAGGAGGGAAAAACAATGCTCGCAAAACTCAATGAGATCTTTGCCCCCGCGGAAAAGGTCGTAGCTACGGTGAACTCTTATCTCACCGACTACGTGCTGCTGTTCCTGCTGATCGGCATCGGTCTGTTCTACACCATTCGCACCAAATTCGTCCAGGTGCGCTGCTTCGGCGAGGGTATGAAGCAGGTATTCGGCAACTTGTCGCTGAGGGGCGGCAAGCAAAAGGGAGGTCTTTCGTCCTTCCAGGCGCTGGCGACCGCGATCGCCGCGCAGGTCGGTACGGGTAACATCGTCGGCGCATGCGGCGCGATCCTGGTCGGTGGCCCCGGCGCGATCTTCTGGATGTGGGTGATCGCCTTCCTTGGTATGGCGACCATTTACGCCGAGGCGGTGCTCGCGCAGAAGACCCGTATCGTGAACGAGGATGGCTCGATCTCCGGTGGTCCCGTTTACTATATCAAGCACGCGTTTAACAACAAGTTTGGTAAGGTTCTTGCGGCATTCTTTGCCGTTGCCGTGATGCTTGCGCTTGGCTTTATGGGCTCGATGGTGCAGTCTAACTCGATCGGCGAATCTATGGGTAACGTCTTCGGCTGGCAGGCAGGCACCTATCAGTG
>JAGAMJ010000035.1 GCA_017624795.1 Clostridia bacterium | reverse complement strand
ATTTCAGGGACGGCAGGTCCATGCGCGAAAAGCGCAGACGTTTGAGCATTTCGTAGATATACGGAACACCGCCGAAGGTGGTGACCTGCTGCTCTTTGAGCAGAGCCCAGAAGCCCTTGTCCATCAAGGTCCGTTCGGTCGCAACGATCCTTGCGCCCATGAGCAGGTGCGACTGTATGATAGACAAGCCGAAGGTGTAGCTCATCGGCATGGTGGTGATGGCGCGATCTTCCTTGGTGATGCCAAGATATTCCGCGATCGAGGCAGCGTTGGCGGTGATGTTCTTGTAGCTCTGCATCACAAGCTTGGGGCTGCCCGTGCTGCCGGAGGTGGTGATCAGCACCGCCAATTCGCCGTTCATCAAGGGAGCCGTATCGTGCGCAGTCTTTAACAAATGATATTCCCCAAAGCAGTTCAGCTCATTTCCGTTTGCGTGCCAATCCTTGGGGCAGAAAATGTATTGTGGGCGATAGCTTTCAAGCAGAAAGGAAAGCATCGCATCGTCAATTTTGGGATTGACCAAGACAGGAACGATGCGCGCGCGCAAAAAACCGATATATGCGGCAATCGATTCGACGCAATTGTTGCACACCAAAAAGACGAGCGAACGGGCAGGGATCCCACCCACTATACTCTCGGCGTTTTTCAGCAGCTCGTTATATGTGACTTCCTTGCCCGCATCTGTGACAACGGCAACTCTGTCCTGATAGACCCCGATATCGTCATAAAAATTCATATTCCGTCCAAGCACAAAATGCATCCTTTCGTGAAAATTTGAGCATTATCTATATATCTAAATTATTTTATCATATATTACTGTAAATGTCAAGGAAAAACAGGATTCTACACCGAAACCTACGCCGAAACTTCAATGTTTTCAAAAAACGATCGGCTTCACAAACCGTTTTTGACTCTTTTTACCCGTTAAAATTATAAAATGTGCCGGTCTTTTCAAAAAATGCTTTCTTTTCTTGCATTCTACCGTTTCCCGTGTTATAATAAAAGGGACGACCCCATTCAAAATTAAAATTTGAGAGGTTTTGGCTATGGCAAAAAGTGTAAAAGACATTCTGGCTCTGATCAAGGAGCACGGCGTTAAGATGGTGGACTTCAAAATGGTCGACATCAACGGTCAGTACCGTCACGTGACCATTCCCGCCGAGAATTTTTCTGAGGACACGCTCAAAAGCGGCATCGGCTTCGATGCCTCCAACTACGGCTATGCCGTGGTGGAAAAAAGCGACATGGTGTTCATTCCCGATCCCGACACCGCGGTGATCGATCCCTTCTGCTCGATCCCCACCCTTTCGATGAGCGGCAACGCTATGATCATCGACTATCCCGAAAACAGACCCCTCCCTCAATATCCCCGCAATATCGTGCGCGCTGCCGTGCAGTATATGAAGGATATGGGTGTCGCCGATACGATGAAGATCCTGCCCGAATTCGAGTTTTATCTGTTCGATCAGGTGGGCTGGGAGGTCAGCGGTCGCGAGATCAGCGCCGTTGTGGACGCACAGCAATCCTATTGGAACAGCGCCACCGAGGGCCAGGGCGTGGTCGTTCCCAAGCAAAAGAACTATCACATCGCAAAGCCGTTTGACATCTCTTATGAGTGCCGCAGCGAAATGTGTATGCACATGAAGAACGCCGGTATCGAGATCAACTACCATCACCCCGAGGTCGCCGCCTCCGGTCAGTTTGAGATCGAGCCCCAGCTTGGCGAGGTCGTGCATATGGCTGACGCCACCATGATGATCAAATATATCATTCACAATACCGCACTCAAATACGGCAAGAGCGCGACCTTTATGCCCAAGCCCATCTACGGCGAGGCGGGCAGCGGTATGCACGTGCATATGCTGCTGTTCAAGGACGGCAAGCCCGTGTTTGCAGGCAACGACGACGATTACGCCCACCTTTCCAAGGAAGCCCACTACTTTATGGGCGGTCTGCTCAAACACATCGCATCGCTTTGCGCGCTGACCAACCCCAGCACCAACTCCTTCAAGCGTCTGATCCCCGGCTTTGAGGCACCGGTCACCGTCGGTTACGCCACCTCGAACCGCAGCGCGGTCATTCGTATCCCCGCATACGCAAAGGCACCCGACAAGCGTCGCTTTGAGCTCCGCAACCCCGACGCGACCTGCAACCCCTATTTCTGCTATGCAGCCATTTTGATGGCGGGGCTTGACGGCATCAAGAACAAGATCGATCCTCACGAAAACGGCTGGGGCCCCTACGACTTCAACCTGTTCAATCTGCCCGAGGAGGAAAAGGCAAAATTGCAGGGCTTGCCCACCTCGCTCCCCGAGGCGTTGGACGCATTGGAAAAGGACAACGACTATCTCACTGCGGGCGGTGTATTCCCCAAGGAGCTGCTCACCAAGTTCATCGCCACCAAGCGTGCCGAGTGTGCAGAGCTTTCCAAGATCCCCCACCCCGCAGAATTCGACAAATATTACAACCTTTGATCTCACGTCAAAAAAGTGGGGACAAATCGCAAGATTTGTCCCCACTTTTTATATACGTTTGTCCGATTTTATGACAAAGCGTCTTCTTTGATCGGCGCCCTTTCACGTCCGACCATCGCCAAAAACAAGAGCAGCAGTGTCATCAAAAAGGAATAATGGAATACCGTGATCAGCACGATTGCAAACAGAGCAACGGCAAACAAAACGATCTTGATCTGCCGATGTCTGATGCCATAGACAACGGCTCTGACAATGGGATATAGATACGCCACACCAAACCAAAGTCCGCCGTCGGAAAGCACCCACAAAAGGCCGCTACTGTACCCCATATTGAAAAACCGCCATTCGGACATACAGGCCCGGATCGCTTCAAGATTACCGTGACCGTTGCCGAACAGGGGGTGCTGCGAAAAGCTTTTCCACCCCGCCAGAAGATCGTCCGAGCGAAGCGAGCCCGACACGGTATCCACCTTCCACCGCATCACAACGACGACCGCGGCAGTTCCCAACAGGAACGCCGCGGCAAGTGCCGCCTGAACCGCCCGCTTACGCAGCCACCCTTTTTGTGCCATTTGAAAAAGAAGATAGCACAAGACGGCAAACGCCGCAATCAGATAGCCCATCGTAGACTGCGTGGTCGCAATAGCGATCAGTAAAGCGGCAAGCGCCCTGAGATCGGTCTTTGGTGCCAAAAAAACTTGTATGAGAAGCGCCAAGCCATAGTGCAGCGCAGCCATAGGCGCTTCGGCAAAGATCGAGGTGTTGCGCATCCCCTGCATGGTGAAATAGATGCCAAAATAGCTGTCCACGGGGGTATTCGTATCAATCAACTCGTTCCAGGAGGTCCAAGCCACACCCGTTGGGGGAATGATCTTAAATACCGAGCAAAGGAGCCACATAACCACCGAAAATACGGCAACGACAGAGATCACGCGGCTATATCGAACAAGAAGCGACGGCACGTTGCCGTCAAAGCACGCCAAAGCGTAGATGAGCAGTATCAGCACACCGCCAATATAATACGCAAAGGAGGGGCGTCCCTCTCCCTGAACGAGGAAGAACACAAGAGCGTATACCGCCAACGCGCCGATACCGACAGCGCACGCCTTCATTCTGGCTTTCGAAAGGATCGCGCCCGTCAAAACAACGCAGCCCGCCCCCGCGATACCCAACCATATCATCAAATGGGCATCGGTATAATAGCGAATAGGCATCAGTGTGACCCATATGGAATTGCAGCTGATCAACAGGATCACCGCGATCAGGTATTCCCAGAACGTATGCAGCCGTTTGGCTCTCGGCGTTTCGATCTCCAAACGCAGCTTATCAACAAATCGCACCGTCCCTCACTCCTTTATTTCGCGCCAACACGCCGAATGACCTTGATCACCGCCTTGAACAGGATCTTGATATCAAGCCATAAGGAGCAGTGATCCACGTAATACAGCTCCGCCTTCTGGCGTTCGCCGCTTTCATAGGTACAGTTGCTTCTGCCGTTCACAGCCCACCAGCCGATGATGCCGGGCTTTACGGACAAAAGCTTTTTGGTATCGTCCCCGTACTTTTTGCGCGCTTCCATACGCATAATGGGGCGAGGCCCGATCAGCGACACCGTTCCCCAAAAGACCGAGAACATATTGGGCAGCTCGTCAAGACTTGTTTTGCGCAAAAATTTGCCGAGCTTGGTGATGCGAGGATCGTCGTCGAGCTTATACTCCAGCTCGTATTCCTCCTGCTGCTCGGGCGTCAACTTTCGGTTGATCTTATCCGCATTTTTGATCATACTGCGGAATTTGTAGATATAGATGCCGCGTCCGTTTTTGCCAACGCGTCTGTGCTTATAAAAAACGCTGCCGCCGTCGCTGCATTTGATCACGATGGCAAGGACCAGGTACAGCCAAGAAAAAATGATCAAAAACAGTGAAGATGCGGTCACGTCGAACAAACGCTTGAAAAACAAATAGCAACGATAACGAAATCCCCTATGCGGGTGAAAGGGTTGCTTTTGTTCAAGGGACGCCTCGCCGTTGACGCCGATGGTGTCAAGTGTCTTTGCACCCTGATCGCTTCCGTTTTGTCCCGACATAAAAGATCACCTCTTTTCCTTTTTTCCTTTTTTCATACCAAGATACCTTGCCGACATATCCGGCAAAAAGCGCAGCAGGACACGCAAATTCAGATCCCGTAACGCTTTTTTGAATACGTGCGTCGCCAAACGCATACCCGAATCGGTCGTTTTATAGCGATCGAATTGCGGGTGCTGCGAAAACCATATGCCCGTTAAGCGGTACCGATCGTAGAGCTGACGCAGAGTGTACTGATGCGCGTGCTCGACCACCGCCGTTGCAACGTACGCCTTCCGATAGCCGCAGTCGATGACCTTCTTGGCGTAATACATATCCTCGTTCATCATCATATGGATGCTGTCGTATCCACCCAATTTCAAAAACGTGGGGCGATGATAGGCGGAAAAGGCATCTGACGCAAAAAAAGCGGACAACTGCATCTTCTCTACATCGTCGCTTGAAACCGTAAAGCTTTTTGCCCCGTAATTCTTTCCCCGAATATACCGCTCAATGGTCTTTTTCGAGCAGATCTGTCTGCCATAGGCATACACGCAGCTCCCGTCAATGGCAGATGCCAGCTCAAACAGTGCGTCGTCGTTTGCAAAGCGCACGTCCTGGGAGATCATCACCACCGCGTCGCTCTCACAATAGTCAAAAATGGCGGTCTGCCGCGTAAGACTGTGAGAAAAGTCCGCCAACGGTACGAGAAAATGCACAAATCCCGCTTTTTCAATTTTTTGGATAATGACAGAAAGGTCGTCCCCCGCATCGGTGATCGGGAAAACGACTTTGTTCAAAATAATATTCTTTTGTGCCACCAGCCCGCCAAGCACCGCGTCGATCTCATCATCGGCACGGTACAGGGGGCACACAACGTCGATCTTCAACATGCTTAAAAGGAAAAGGTGTCGGCAAGGCACAGCCATTTCTGATCCTTTTCGCTCAGGATCAGCGGCGTGCCGTCTGAAAGTGCATAGCCCGTCGCCTCGGCATTTCCCTGATACTCACCCAATAGCTCGGGCCATTGGATGCCGATGGCGGGATCGTTCCATGCAAGTCCCCCCTCGTCACCAGGGTGATAGAAATCAGTGACCTTATAGCAGATCTGTGCAGTATCGCTTAAAACAAGAAAACCGTGCGCAAACCCCTCGGAAATATAGAACTGCTTTTTGTTTTCCTCGCTCATTTCCAAGCCGTACCATTGACCGTAGGTTTCGGAATCGCGGCGAAGATCCACGGCAACGTCAAACACGCGTCCCTGAATGACGCGCACCAGCTTGCCCTGCGGATATTCCTTTTGGAAATGAAGCCCGCGCAGCACGCCCTTTGTGCTCATAGACTGATTATCCTGCACGAAATTCATATGAAGTCCTGCTTCGGTCATATCGCGCTGATTGTAGGTTTCCATAAAATAGCCACGTGCGTCGCCGTGAACGGCGGGTTCAATGATGTACAAGCCCTTGATCGGTGCGGGCGTTACCTTGATCTGTCCCATATCAATCCTTTATCTCCGTTAAATATCTGCTTATGGCATCACGCCAATCGGGCAACGGCACAAAGCCCGCTTCTTTAAGCTTGGTTTTGTCCAAGCGGCTGTTGAATGGTCTTGCCGCCTTGGAAAGCCCGTACTCTGCCGTCGTCACGGGTACCACCTTCGTGGCATATCCCGCTTGACGGAAGATCTCACAAGCAAGATCGTACCAACTGATGTACCCACCCTCATTGGTCGCATGATAATATCCGTATTTTTCGCTTTCGATCATATCCACCAAAAGGCGCGCCAGGTCCGCAGTATAGGTCGGTGTACCGATCTGGTCGCAAACCACGCGGACGGTATCGAATTTTTTGCCCACGTTCAGCATCGTTCTGACGAAGTTCTTTCCATTCAATCCAAAAACCCAAGCGATGCGGACGACGAAATATTTGGAAAGCAGCTCGGATACCGCAAGCTCGCCTTCAAGCTTCGACCTGCCGTAAACGTTGATCGGCGCGTGCTCCTTGCAATCGGGGTGCCAGGGGGCTTCCCCACTTCCGTCAAAGACGTAATCGGTGCTGATGTAGAGCATTTTACAATCAAGGTCCTTGCAGACCTCGGCAATATGCCGCGTGCCGCGCGCATTCACGGCATACACCGTTTCCCTATTTTCCTCGTCCTCGGCAAGATCCACCGCCGTCCATGCGGCACAGTGGATCACCGCATCGGGCTTTTGTGCCCCGATCGCGCGCCTAACCGCCAAAGGATCGGCAACATCCAAAGCCACGTAAGGGAGCTTGGTCACAGCACTGCCGTCCTGCACACCGCTGTACGTAGCAGCGATATCGCTGCCAATGGCAGTATGCCCGCGTCTGTGCAGCTCGTTCATCACGTCATGGCCAAGTTGACCGCCTACGCCGGTGACAAAAACTCTCATTTACGGTCTCCGTACATTTTTTCGTAGTAATTTTGATATTCGCCGGAAATGATATTTTCCCACCATTCTCTGTTTTCCAGATACCACGCAATGGTCTTCTTGATGCCATCCTCAAACTTCGTTTCGGGCAGCCAGCCAAGCTCACGGCTGATCTTGGTGGGATCGATGGCATAGCGCATATCGTGCCCCTTGCGGTCGGCAACGTAGGTGATCAGCGACTCGGGCTTTCCAAGCTCCTTCAAGATGATCTTAACGATGTCGATATTGCGCTTTTCGTTATGTCCGCCAACGTTATAGACCTCGCCCACACGTCCCTTTCGTACGATCAGATCGATCGCCTTGCAGTGATCCTCGACGTAGAGCCAGTCGCGAACGTTCAACCCCTCTCCGTACACGGGCAGCGCCTTGTCGTTCAGGGCGTTTGCGATCATCAACGGGATCAGCTTTTCGGGGAAATGATAAGGACCGTAGTTGTTGGAGCAGCGGCTGATGGTCACAGGCAGCCCGTAGGTCCTGTGATACGCGAGCACCAAGAGGTCGGCACCCGCCTTGGAGCTGGAATAGGGGGAGCTTGTATGAATGGGCGTTTCCTCGGTGAAGAAAAGGTCAGGTCTGTCCAGGGGCAGATCGCCGTAGACCTCGTCCGTCGAAACCTGATGATAGCGCCCAATACCGTATTTGCGGCAAGCGTCCATCAAAACCTGCGTGCCCAAAATGTTGGTCTGCAAAAAGACCTCGGGATTTTCAATGCTTCTGTCCACGTGGCTCTCTGCCGCGAAATTGATCACCACGTCTGGCTTTTCCGTTTCAAAGATCTCGCAGATCGCAACGCGGTCACAAATATCGGTCTTGTAAAACTTGAAGTTTTCATTGTCCATCACGCCGGCAAGCGTAGACATATTACCCGCATAGGTCAGCTTATCGATGCAAACGATACGATCCTGGGGATATTTTTTCAACATATAATGGACAAAATTGCCGCCAATAAATCCGGCTCCGCCGGTCACAATGATCGTCATATCTTTCCCTCACTCCGTTTTATGTGTGCCGTCAATATACTTGCCATTGACAACGTTTCTGATGTAGTCGCCGTACTGGTTGTTGAGTCGGTCGCAAAGCCCCAGCACCTGCTCCTTGGTGATCCAAGCGTTGAGATACGCGATCTCCTCAATACAAGCGACCTTGCGATGCTGATGCGTTTCGACGGCTTTGATAAACTCGGTGGCTTCGACCAAGCTTTCATGTGTGCCGGTATCCAGCCAGGTAAAGCCCTGTCCAAGGACCTCGACCTGCAAGCGCCCCTCGGCAAGATAGCGCTTATTGATGTCGGTGATTTCAAGCTCGCCGCGGGCGGAGGGCTTGACCTCCTTAGCGTACTTCACCACGTCATTGTCATAAAAATACAGGCCCGTTACGCAGTAATTGCTCTTGGGCTCCTTCGGCTTTTCTTCGATCGAAACCGCCTTGCCCTCGGCGTCGAATTCCACGATGCCAAAGCGCTGGGGATCGTCCACGTAATAGCCGAAAACGGTCGCTTCTCCTCCGCGAGCGATCTGTGCTGCCTTGCGCAAGCGATTTTTGAGGCCATACCCCGCAAAAATATTGTCGCCAAGCACCATGGCAACGCAATCATCGCCAATGAATTCCTCTGCGATGAGGAATGCCTGTGCCAAGCCCTGCGGCTTTTCCTGTACCGCATACTGCAAGCGAAGTCCCAAGTCGCTTCCGTCCTTGAACAGATTTTCAAATCTGGGCAGATCCTCCGGCGTGGAGATGATCATAATGTCACGGATACCCGCATTCATCAAGACCGAAAGAGGATAATAGATCATCGGCTTGTCATACACGGGCAGAAGCTGCTTACTCGTTACGCGCGTTAAAGGGTAGAGTCGTGTTCCCGATCCGCCCGCAAGAATAATACCTTTCATAATTTTTCCTCCAAAAACTGTTTTTGGCGCAAGTGCAGTCAAGTTTTGCCAGATACGGCAGTTGCTTGTAGCATCTACACTGATATTATACCACATCATAATAGAAAAAGCAATAGGCAAAAAAAGATGCTCTTTTTTGAAAAGTCATTGGTAAAAAAAGAGGAGCTCCGCACCGGTCGTAACGAGTGAAAATTTTTTAGAGGATTTTGTCTGTTTTTGCTTGACTTTCCCCGTGAAAAGTGCTATGATGCTATACGGTTCGATCCCATCACATTATAATTATAACGGAGTTACCTATGCAAACCCTATTATCACTTTCTATCGCGCTTTTCGCGGGATTGATGCTTTCCCGCGTCGCCAAAAAGCTACAGCTCCCCGCCGTCACCGCTTATCTGATCGCCGGTATTCTGATCGGTCCGTATTGCCTTGGACTCTTGGGCGTGCCCGGCATCGGCTTTATCAGCATGGCAGACGTGAAAAGCTATGGCATCATCTGCGACGTGGCGTTGGGCTTTATCGCTTTCTCTATCGGAAACGAATTCCGCCTGTCAGAATTGAAGCACATCGGCAAGCAAGCCGCCGTCATCGGCGTTCTGCAAGCGGTCGTCGCCACGCTTTTGGTGGACGCCGCGCTGATCGGTCTGCATTTTGCCATACCGGATAAGCTCTCCCTGCCCGCTGCGATCGTGTTAGGTGCGATCGCCTCTGCGACCGCGCCTGCCGCCACCTTGATGGTGGTGCGTCAGTACAAGGCAAAGGGACCTTTGACCTCAACGCTTCTGCCCGTTGTTGCGCTGGACGATGCCGTGGGACTTATCCTGTTCGCGATCTCCTTTGGCGTCGCAAACGCGATCTCCGTGGGCAAGATCAATGCACTTTCGATCTTCCTGGAACCGATCCTTGAGGTGGTGCTCTCCCTTGCGCTTGGCATCACGATGGGGCTGTTCTTCACCTTCTGCGAACGCTTTTTCCACTCTCGTTCAAAGCGTCTTTCGATGTCGGTGGCGTTCGTTCTGGTCACCGTCGCGATCTCTAACCTGAATTTCCATATCGGCAGCGTTCATGTTGCCTTCTCTCCCCTGCTTTCGTGCATGATGCTGGGCACGGTCTTCTGCAATATCTGTGACTTCTCGGCGGAGTTGATGGATCGCCTTGACCGCTGGACCGCCCCTATTTTCATTCTGTTCTTCGTTTTAAGCGGCGCTGAATTAGAGCTTTCGGTCTTCACCGATTGGGCGATCGTTTTGATCGGACTTGTCTACATCGCTGCACGCTCGCTTGGTAAATACAGCGGCGCGTTCGGCAGCGCGAAACTGATGCACTGCGATCCCAATGTCGTCAAGTACCTCGGTATCACACTTTTGCCGCAAGCGGGCGTGGCGCTGGGCATGGCAATGAAGGCACAGGCCATGAACGACGGCGGCGCGATCGTGGCGCAGATCACACTGTTTTCCGTGCTGATCTATGAGTTAGTCGGTCCCACGCTTACAAAAATGGCATTGATGCGTGCGGGCGAGATCAAGCCCGAGGGCAAAACAAGTGCGCGTAAAACAAGCACCGACACAGCGCAAAGCAGCGAGTCGGAGATCAGCATTGAGATCAACGTTTTTGCAGACGAGCAAAAGGGCGAAGAAGTCGGCGCTCAAAGCAAACTTTGATACCGTATGTCTTATTTTCATACAATTTCGCCCCGCCAAGCGGCGGGGCGATTTTTGTTTTGCTTGCTTTCACGAGATAAATATGGTATACTGAATACATAGACAAAAGGGGGATCGATATGAAAATTGCCTTATTACTGTTTGGAGGGCTTTCGCTGCTCGCGTTTATTCTTTACGGCGCGGATAAGCAAAAAGCAAGAAAAGGGCTTTGGCGCATTTCCGAGAAAACGCTGCTGCTGACCTCGTTTTTGGGCGGCGCTCTTGGTGGGCTTCTGGCGATGCAGCTCTTTCACCACAAGACGCGCCATTGGTACTTTTATGCGGTCAATCTTCTCGGACTTGCCTGGCAAGTCGGGCTTCTTTTCTATCTTGGATTCTTTCTTTAACGCGCCAAAAACGATCAGTCAAAATCGCGCCAAAAATCATCGGTCACTCGCTCATATGCATCTTTGTCGATGAAATAACTCATACCGTGGCGCGCGTCCGGCACGACGAGCAGACGCTTTGGCGCTTGGCAAGCCGCGTAGTTCTGATAGGTCATCTCGATCGGCACGAAACGATCCGCAGCTCCGTGCACAAACAGCACGGGGGTCTTGT
>JAGAMJ010000034.1 GCA_017624795.1 Clostridia bacterium | reverse complement strand
GCGCACCAACCCCACCTGGCCCTGCACGTGGTTTGCCCCTCGCTGCGACGGCAAGGAGGGTAGCCCCTTCAAGACCGCCTATGAGGTCATGATGAATTGGGGTGCCAATCACGGCGCCATTTCCTACGGTCACATCGGCGCGGATCTGATCACGATGTGCTCGATGCTGCGTATTCCCGTATGCATGCACAACGTGCCCGAGGAAGACATTTACCGCCCCGCCTGCTGGAACGCCTTCGGCATGGATAAGGAAGGTCAGGACTACCGCGCTTGCGCCACCTACGGCCCGCTTTACAAATAAGGAGATGCTGTTATGTTAAAAGGGATCCCAAAAATTCTGTCCCCCGAGCTTTTGAAGGTGCTTTGCGAGATGGGACACAGCGACCGCATCGTGCTTGCCGACGGCAACTTCCCTGCCGAGAGCATGGGCAAAAACGCCATTGTCATCCGCGCCGATGGGCACGGCACGTGCGAGCTGCTTGACGCGATCTTGAAGGTCTTTCCCCTTGACACGTACGTGGAAAAGCCCGTTTCGCTGATGGAAGTGATGAAAGGCGATACGGTGGAAACACCGATCTGGAAGGATTACGAAAGGATCGTTTCAGACGCAGACACGCGCGGCGCCGATGCCATTGGAACGATCGAGCGCTTTGCCTTTTATGAACAGGCAAAAACCGCCTATGCGATCATCGCCACGGGCGAGAGCGCGCTTTACGCCAACGTGATGCTGCAAAAGGGCGTCGTCACCGACTAAACAAAAAAGGCGGCTTGTCCTGTGCGATCCTTGCACAGGACAAGCCGTTTGCTAAAAGCAAGTCCTGCGCTTTTCGCGCAGGGCTTGCTTTTGTTTTAATCGGAAAACATCATACCCATCATATAAAATTCAGAAAAAACGGGGTCAGCGGAAAGCTCCTTTACCTTGGCGCTTTTCGCAATGCGGTCCGCACGCGCGCTCGCGCTTTTGTCCAGCAGGATCATTGAAGCACCGTCAAGGGCGGCGTTGCCGATCACAGCGGTTTTCTGTGCAAGCTCGGCCGGGATCAGTCCGATCCGTCCCGCGTTTTTGGCATCAAGATAACTGCCAAAGCCGCCCGCAAGCACCAAGCTCTCCACCTCGCTCACGTCAACGCCCGCCGTTTTCAAAAGCGTTTGCAGCCCCGCGCAGATCGCGCTTTTTGCAAGCTGCACCATACGCACGTCCTGCTGCGTGAGCACGACGGGTGCAGCGATCTGCGCCTCGTCATCCTCCATATATCCCGTTTCGTCAATCGCTTCGGTTTCCAAAAGGCAAGCGATCGTGTCCACAAGTCCGCTGCCGCAAATGCCGATGGGTGCGCCTTCGCCGATCACGTGCGCGACCAGCGCGCCATTCTCTACACGAACGCGGTCGATCGCCCCGATCGCTCCACGCATACCCATCGAGATCCCCACGCCCTCAAACGCAGGCCCCGCGGCAGTCGAGCAAACGGTGAGTGTCCCCTGATGCACCAGCGCCATTTCGCCGTTGGTACCGATATCGGCAAGCAGCACGGTCTTGCCCGTTTCGCAAATATCCGAAGCAAGCAACGCGCACACCGTATCAGCGCCGACAAAGGCGGCAATACAGGTGGGCAAATAAACGCTTGCATCGCCTTGCAGCGCCGTGAGCCCAAGGGCGTCGGCGCGCAGCACTTCCCCAAACAGTCTTTCCACGTGAAAGGGCGCGTGAGAAAGCGGCTCGACATCGGTTTCGGTCAGCAGATACAGCATCGCCGTATTGCCCGTCACCACCAGCGCGTCGATCTCGCGCGCAGGGATCCCCGCGCTTTGCGCGAGCACCGTCAGTATTTCGTCGATCGCGCCGCGCACCGCAAGAGCAAGCGGGTGGGCATCGCCGCCCATCGCCGCCTCAATGCGTGAAATGACGTCCGCGCCGTAGACCGACTGGGGATTCAGCATACCGTGATCGGCAAGCACCGTGCCGTTTGCGGCATACAGTCTTGCCGCCATCGTGGTGGTGCCGATATCAAGGGCTACACCGTAGCGGCTGAACAGCGGATCAAGGGGCTGATCAAGGGCCTTGCCCTCCATCAGCACAAGATCGCCCGAGGTGCTATCCAGATGCACGATCTCGCAATCCCCCTCCGCAAACGTGCAGCAAAGCAAGCGCACGCCCGCGGCGATCTCACTGTCTGAAAGTGCCTGCCTTTCTTTATCGGAGATCGGTGACACCTCGCCCTTTACGATCGCCTTGCACTTTCCGCACTTGCCGTGACCGCCGCAAGGCAGCTCGGTCGTTGCAAGCGCAGAGAGCTTTTCGCCTATGGCGAGCAAGCGCTTTTCCCCGTCAAGTGTGACACATATCATTTTTTGATCTGCTTCACTCATGCTTTCCCTCTTATCCGAACAGCACCGCACCAAAATAGGTCACGGTATCCTGCCCGTTGATGTACTTCATGCCCGCAGCACTTGCAAGCCCCGATACGTTGACGCCGTATGCTTCCAGCGAGGGCATCGCGAGATGGGGGAAACGGCAAGGCTCGTTCGTGCGCTTGGCACAGGTTTCGCACACACCGCAGCCGCCCGCACCGAGATGCAACGCACCGTCGATCCCAAGCTCGGCAAAAAGCCGTCTGATTTCTTGCGCGATCTTGTACATCTGCTTTTTCGCTTCGATCATACCCTCAAAATCAAAGCTGTCCTCCAACGCCGTGACAGTTTGGTACACAAACGCGTGCTGATAGTTTTTGACCTCGCCCATCAGCGCGTCGATATCACCCACGTCGGGCGGACACATATGGCATTTGCCGTACACGCCGCAGGCGTTGGTGGCGCACATATCGCGAAACGCCCGATCAAGGGGGATCTGCGACACGGGAATCACGTTTGCCTTATACGTGCCAAGCTTTTCTGCACGCGCGACGATCTGTTCAAACAATTTCTTATTTTCCATAATATTCCTTTACCGCCTCAAAGAAAGCGTCAAGGTTTTTCCAAGGAGTCATAGGGGGGATATCACAGCCCGAGGAGATCACAAAATTCGAATGCTCACAGCATTTCTCCATAACGGAAAGCGTGGCGTCCTTTACCCGCTCGGGCGTTCCCATACGCAAGACACCCGCAGGATCTACGTTGCCCATAACGGGGATATCCGCAGGAAACTTTTCAAGCATTTCCTTCATATCGATCGCGTTGCCGAAATGATAGGCAGCCGCGCCAAACGAGAGGAACGAGTCGACCATATGGGGGGTGTTATCGCCGCAGTTGTGATAGACCAGAATGAAGTCGTCGTCCTGCACGGCATCGACGATCCTTTTGACGTAAGGGGCGGAAAATTCCGCTTCAAGCGCGGGCGAGAGCAGCCCCGAAACGGGCTCCGCCATCACGACGCCATTCGCGCCTGCCGCCTTATATGCCTTGGTATACTCCAAAAGAAATTCGGTCGCCTTTTCCAGCACCAGATGCACCATATCGGGATCGTCATAGCAGTCCATCATGATCTCGGAAACGTCCAAAAGACGTGCCGCCAGCGAAAAGGGACCGATGATGCCCGCAAGCACGGGGCGGTCGGTGATCCGCGCGGTCGCCTTTTTGATCGCGTCGATATAGATGTCGGTGCGTCCCGCACCGACGTGGGGCACAGTCAGCGCCTCTGCCTCGTCCATATCGTTGATCAGTCTGCCCACAACGGTGGGGACCTCGTCATCGGAAATGCTGATCTTTGCGCCAAAGCACTCCGCCTCGACCGACAGATCCATCAAGCTGACCGATGCCGCAGCATCGGTGCGCTCGGCAATAAGACACATACCCTGCGCCTGCCTTTCACTGTCGGAGATCAGCTCCTTTACCGTGCAGCCAAGCAAGCTCACCGAGGGAAAGGAAAGCACGGGAAGCGCCTTCTTTTTGGGGGCTGCGATCATCTGACCGAGCCATTGTTTCATATTGTATTTCATAGCTTTTCCTTTTACTTATACGTGATAGAAGCGCTCTGCGCTTACTCTCTTGCAAGCCGATACGCGAGATCATATGCAAATTCCAGATCCTCGACGGTGCAGTGATTCTGCACGAAATGTGAGGTGCAGCAGACCCAACGCTTGCCCTTCAAATTCGCAAAAACGCGACGGATCTCTTTTTCCAGATCCTTGCGTTCAAGGATACCGATCGCCGATTGCACACAGATGCCGCCGAGAATGGCGAATTTATCCGCATACTTTTCCAGATACAGCTCGTGCGACATACCCGCATTTTCCTGCCACGGATGCACCATATCAAAACCGATATCGACGATGCCGTCCGCTATCTTTGCAATGCAGCCGTCCGAGTGCAGACTTGCAAATACACCAAGAGAATGGATATGATCGACCACCTTTTTCATGTTGGGATAGATCATTTCCTTCCAGATCTCCGGACTGAACATCAGATCCTTTTGCGCGCCCCAGTCGTCGGAAATATGTACCATATCCGCGCCTGCCGCAACGCAATGCTCGGCATAGCGCTTCACCCAATCAACGTGACGGGCATACAGCGCGGCAATCTCGTCGGGATACATCAGCAGATACATCAGGTGATTTTCGATGCCGAACGCATCGTTGAAGCACTCAAAAAAGCCGGGGGTCTGCACATAGCAGAAGCGTCCGCGCTGTTTGTGATGCTCAATGCTGCGCTTCATCCTATCCCAAGCGGCAGGATTGTCGACGGAGTGGTAACAATCATTCTCCAACAGCACGTCGGGCGGGACCTCGCCGTCGTTTTCTTCCCTGATGCGGGCAAGCATGCTTTTACTGAACGCGAGAGGACCGTCGAAAATATGCGCCATATCAAACTCGTATTTATCCTCAAAAGCAGCAACAGAGCCCCAGCGCTCGGTGATCTGACCCTTCAAATTGGCGGATACCCATCCGTAAAGGGGCTGACGGTCAACGGGCTTGCCAAGCAGAAGATTTCTGACGCGTTCTGTACTGTTCATAAGCGCCTTTTACGCCTTGCAGAGTGCAACGGCTGCATCAGCAGCGGAGGCAGCGTCGGTGGTATAGCAATCCGCGCCGATGGACTTGCAGAAGTCCTCGTTTACGGGTGCGCCGCCGACCATGATCTTGACCTTATCGCGCACGCCCGCTGCCTCGGCTGCCTTAACAACGTCACCCATGACGTTCATAGTCGTGGTAAGCAGCGCCGAGCAGCAAATGACTTGGCAATTCTGCTCAATGGCGGCCTGCACAAAGGTGTCGGCAGACACGTCGGTGCCAAGGTCAACGACCTCAAGCCCTTTGCCCTCCATCATCATCTTCACAAGGTTCTTGCCAATGTCGTGAAGGTCGCCCTGCACCGTACCGATGCAGACCTTGCCCGTAGCGGCAACGCCGCTTGCGGCAAGCAGGGGCTTGAGCAGCTGCGCGCCCGCGTTCATCGCTCTGGCGGCAACCAACACCTCGGGCACATAGACCTCATTGTTCTTGAACTTCTCGCCGATGATGCCCATACCGTGCAAAAGGCCCTGCTCCAAGATGTCCTCGGGCTTGCAGCCCTCATCGATTGCCTGCTGAACCAATTCCTTTACGACCTTAGTCTTGCCTCTTTGCAGATTTTCGGAAATTTCGGATAAGTTGATCATAATAAGTTCTCCTTTTTTTATATTTTATTTAATCTCATCTTTGTTTTGGCAAACGGGCTGCTCGCCCAATGCCTCCCGACACAGCTCGACCGCCGCGATCGCGGCACAAGCGGCATCGTCGGTATAGCGATCGGCGCCAATGGACCTGCAAAGCGCCTCACTTGTGGGCGCGCCGCCGATCATGATCTTGACCTTGTCGCGAATGCCCTTTTCTTCGGCAAGCTTCACAATGTCCCGCATCACGCCGACGGTCGTGGTCAGCAGCGCGGAGCAGGCGATCACCTGGCAATTTTGCTCGATCGCCGCTTTCACGAACGCCTCGGGTGGAACGTCCACACCAAGGTCGATGACTTCAAGTCCCTTGCCCTCCATCATCATACGCACCAAGTTTTTGCCGATATCGTGCAGATCTCCCTGCACCGTGCCAAGGCAGACCTTGCCCTTTACGTAAGCGCCCTTTTCGGCAAGTAAGGGCTTTAAGAGCTGCACACCCATATGCATCGCTCTGGCGGCAACCAGCACCTCGGGCACGTAGACCTCGTTATTCTTGAAGCGCTCACCGATGATATTCATGCCGTGCAAAAGCCCCTTTTCCAGGATCTCCTCCGGGGTATAGCCCCCCTCGATCGCCGTGCGCACCGCGCCTGTCAGCGCCTTTGCCTTGCCCTGCTGCAAGCACTCGGATATTTCAAGCAGAAGCGCATTCTTTTTTTCCTCGCGCGACGGTGCCTGACCAACGCTTTCGCCCTTTCTTTTTTCGCTTCTGTATTGCGCGGGCGTCATACCCACGTGCTTGTGGAAATTTTGGTAAAAGGAGGTGACGTCCTTAAAGCCGCACCGCTTTATGATCTCGTCAACGTGAAGCTCGGTTTCGCAAAGCAGCTTGCACGCGCGGGACAGTCTGACCTCCCTTAAATACTCGGAAAAGGATCTGCCCGTCAGATTTTTGAACAAGCGACTGATTTGAGATTGGCTCAAAAACAGCTCTTGCGCGATGTCGGCAAGCGTCAGATCGCCGTCGCCAAAGCGCTCGGATATGATCTGCAAGGTCAGGGTGACCTTGCGCCATTCCTTCAACGGGATCGCGGGGATATTTTTGATCGCGCCGTTCACATAACGTCCCAGCGTGATCAGCAGCATCATCAGGTTCGCCTTGACGCAGTCCCGCCACTCATCCCCCTTGCCTTCAAGCTCGCCCTCGATCACGTCGAACAGCGCATTGACCTTTTCCTGGGTCCCTGCGTTCAGCATCGCATAGGCGCACTGCTCGTTATCGCTGAAAATACCGTAGCAAAAGCGGTCGCTGTCGGGAACGGCGACCTCGCCGTCGAACCAATCCCCGATATCAAGCCGAATGCGCCTGATATGCAGCTCGTCCTGCTTGCTTGCAAGGAAATATCCGTGGGGGACGTTTTGGCAGATCACGTAAACGTCGCCCTGCGTACAGGGAAGCGATCGGTTTGCGATCTGATGGATCCCGGCGCCGCGCTCAACAAAGCTGATCTCAATCGCATCGTGTGTGTAAAGCTTTGCAAGGGAAAGCGGCGGCTTGTATACGTGGGTACATTCCACACGGTCGCAGTAAACGCGGTCATTTTTGAGCAATTGCGCGATGATAGAGCTTTCAACCGATTTTCTGATCTCACTCTCCCCCTTCCCCTGACAATTCGCACTTTACGTACGCGTATAATTCTATTTTAATAGATACCTACAAAAAAGTAAATAGGGTTTTCATTCTTTTTTTGCACGCGCGCGCAACAAAACCCGATACACCGCGACCAAACACAAAAAAGGGCACTTGACCGTGCGGTCAAGTGCCCTCGTTTTTGAAATTATCTTGCCGTGATCAGCACACCCTGATTGGAGTTGATCGGCACACTGTAATAGCCGTTTTCCAGCTTGGTAACGGGCAGATAGCCCTCACCGCCGATCGCCTTCACGCAACGGTTATCGCAACGGAAGGTCAAATGATAGGATTGCGGAGCTTCCTCGTGATGATCGTCGGCGGCACAGACCATCAGCGCCACCGATCCGTCGTGATGACGGCTGACCATCTCGCCCACAAGCAAGGGCGCGCCGTTATCCGCCTTAAAGTCCGCAAATACGCCCGTGTTCAGACTGTCGATCGCCTCTTGCCCGACGCCGTCCATATCCTCGGTGCCCTTCATGCCGACAAAATGCGTCGCCACGCGGCGATACTTCATATAATCCTCACCCAAAGTGCGAAGCTCGGCATTCATCACTTTCAGCTTGTCATACTGCTCGGTCTTCTCACCGTTTTCATCCAGCACCTGATGGTGCCACCAGCCCGCGGTATAGCAGCCCCAGATGATATTTTCCGCGCCAAACGCCATAGCGCTGTACGCCTGGAAGCGCAGATTATTGGCGCTGATCCATTTGTGCGCTTTATTGGAATTGACCTGCAAGACGATCCACATACTGCGTCCCGTATTGTGGCAAGCGTCGGCTACGATGCGCAAATTTTCATAGTGCCGCTTGACGTTTTTGGAATACAGATAAAAATCGTAGCAGATGTAGTCGGTGGGAACGCACTCACAATAGCGCTTGATATGCTCTGCATAGGTTGCGGTGCCCAACTGATTAACGGTTTCCTCGGCGGTGTTTTGAGAAACAGAGGCATAGTTGGGGTAAAGATTGAGGTAGGCAAACTGATTGGGGAAAGAACGGTCTACGAAATCCAGCACCTTTCCGTAATAAGGGAAGTCGAGCGCGGAGGGCTCGTCACCGCAGTCGATACCCCAAATGGCGGGGTGGTCAACAAAGCTTGCCGCCGCCTGCTCGTACTTGTCCATGGTGTTCACGGTCGCAAGCGTTCCTGCGTTATCGCCGTTTCCGCCCCACCAGCCGGGCACGATACCGCTGACGATCGCGCCAACGCCGTATTTGTGAAACAGATCAAGTGCGGGACGGTCGTCGCCCATGCAAACGATAAAATCAACGCCGCAATCCGCGATCTCCTTAATATGCCGTTCGGTACGGGCATAGGGCTGCAAAATGTAAGCGCCTATATTCAAACGGTTTCGATCCATTCTTTTGTTCATAGCAAGCTCCTTTCCAACGACCAAGTGCGGTCTTGCCTTTATTGTAAAATAACGCCGATGCAATAGCAAGACAAATATTGCACACTTCAAAACAAATATTGCTGATTTTTTCTGCCGAATTGCTTTGTGAAAAACAAACGGCAGCAAAAGCTTGCGCCTTGGCAAAAAGCAACGCTTTTACCAAATAATTTTCACAATAAGGGTTGAAATGCGTCAGTTTGCATGGTATAATGGACATAACTTTATCAAAAGTAAAATACCTGCTTCAAATAAAGGAGAGAACATGCAACAGCAACACTTTTTCCAAAACGCAAAATGGGTGGGAGCTGCCGATCCTGTCGAAACGCCCTTTTCGATCGTACGCGGTCACTTTACGGTCGATACCGACGCCAAGGTATCCCTGAACGTGCTGGGCCTTGGATTTTTCAAGTGTTATATCAACGGCGTTTGCATCAATCCCGATACCTTTTTGCCCCTTTCCTCTGATTACGAGCCGACCTGTGATCCCAAAAACGAGATCCTTGCGGGACACAGGATCTACGTTCCCCAATTCGATATTACCCCCTTCGTGCAAAAGGGTGATAACGTGATCGCCATTCATTTCGGCGGCGGCTGGTATACCTTCCGCAAGCGTCGCCACGGCTATGCCAAGGCGATCTATTGCGTTTGCGTTGAGGGTGAAACCGGCACAAAGTATTTTGTGTCCGATGAAAATTGCCGCCTTGGCAATAGCTACGTTGCGGAATATTTCCTTGTCAATACGGAAAAGCACGATCTGCAAGACGTTGGCGATTGCTTTGGCAAGGATTTTGACGACAGCGCGTGGGAAAACGTCTACCCCGCAGACCCTGTAAAGGGCGAATACTGCACGACCGATTGCCCCGCTGATACACTGATCCGAACACTTGATGTCAAGGAGGTCGGCAAGACCGAAAACGGTACGATCTACGACTGCGGCATCAACACGACGGGCTACCCCGTTCTCGCGCTGAACGCCGAGAAGGGCGAAACCGTGACCGTTCGCTTTGCCGAGGAGCTGAATGCCGAGGGCGGACTGGATCACGTCCACCGCCAGAACTATTGCGTCATCTCCGACGGCGAAAAGCGCACGGTATCCCCCGAATTCACGTGGTTTGGCTTCCGCTATTTCGAGGTCGAGGGCAATGCGAAGCCCCAATGCGTCAAAATGATCCATGCGGATATCAAGCCAAATTCCACCTTTGATTGCGACAACGAAACGCTGAATTGGATCTATCAGACCTTTATGCACACCATGCTTTGCAATATGCACACCGGTCACCCCTCCGACTGCCCGCACTTGGAGCGCAGAGGATACACAGGCGACGGACAGCTGACCTGCCACGCGGTGCTCTCCACGCTGGACGCCAAGGCATTCTATGAAAAATGGATGCAGGATATCGCAGACGGTCAGGACACCTTGACCGGGCACGTGCAATACACAGCGCCCTTTATCCATAGCGGCGGCGGCCCCGGCGGTTGGGGCTGTGCCATCGTTGTCGTTCCCTATCAGCTCTATAAGCATTTCGGCGACAAAGAGATCCTGAAAAAGTATTACGTCAATATGCGCCGCTACATCGACTATCTGGAAGCGCACTGTGAGTTCGGCCTTGTCACCAGCGACAAGGAGGGCGATTGGTGCCTTGGCGATTGGTGCGGCCCTGTTGTGCTGTATCCGGACAAGGGTATTTATTTCTCCTCTCAGCAGATGATCCTGCCCGCCGCGATGGTCAACACTTACTTCCTTGTGAAATCCTTGCAGCTGATGCGTGAGATCGCCGAGGCACTTGACCGCGAATACGATATTGCGGACTACGACCGCAAGATCGAAACGCACTCGGCAGCCATTCGCGCCGCATATTTTAACGCTTTCGACAACAATTTCCTGATCAACGCGCAGGGTGCAAACGCCTATGCCGTGGACATCGGGCTCGGTAACGAAAAGACCTATGTGAATATGGTCGATTACTACAAGAAGATCGGCCACTATGATACGGGCATCTTCGCCACCGACATTCTGACGCGCGTCCTGTTTGAAAAGGGCGACGCCGAGCTTGCCGTTGCGCTGCTTGCGGGCAACGGTCCCCAGGGCTTTGAGCATTGGCGACAAAACGGCGCCACCACCTTCCACGAATATTGGGACAGCACGCGCAGCCGTTCTCACAGCCACCCGATGTTCGGCGCTCCCGTTGCGTATTTCTTCGAGCATCTGCTGGGTATCGGACAGGAAAAGGGCACGGGGGGCTATACGTCTGTTGTCATCGCACCGCAGGCGGTGAGCTGCTTTGGCAGAATGTCGGGCAGTATGGAAACGCCGAACGGCACCATCGCGGTCAGCTACACCAATGACGAGGGCGGCACCGACTTTAAGATCTCGATCCCCGAAAATACGCAGGCAGTCCTGCGTTTCGCCGATCAGGAATTCGCCCTGAACAGCGGCGAAAACAATGTACGCGTCGCAAAG
>JAGAMJ010000033.1 GCA_017624795.1 Clostridia bacterium | reverse complement strand
CTGCTCCTTTTTGGTGGAGCCGACCAAGCTGCCCTCCGCGCCGTACAGCTCTGCTTTCAGCTGATCAAGCTTTGCCTCAATGATGGCGGCATCGCGCAGGACCGTGACGTTCGCACCGTAAGCCGAAAGCACCGAGTTGAACTGGCTTTTGGACCCTTGCCCCACCTCCTCGATCAGCGTGTCGATCCAGGTGTCGATCTCCTCCTCGACGGCGGGATCCAGCTTCAAGCCAAGCTCATCATAAAGGCAAAGGGCGGCGGCGATCTGCTTCAAGCCCTCGAACACCTGATTTGTGAAATATTGGTTCCAGGTCTGATCGACGCCATTCAGATGCTCGATAGTCGCCCAAAAATCGGCGTCATTCACGTCATGTCCAGCCGCGGCAAGCGTACCCTTCATACGGGAAAGATAAAGCTGGAAAACGTTGATGGAGATCTTCTCATTGCCCGCTTCGATCAAGGTCTTGCCGTGGGCGGCACACCCGGAAAAGAGCATCAGTAACGCAAGCAACGCCGCAAGCAACGAGATCAGTTTTTGTTTCATAGTTCTTCCTTCTTTTTTAGATTCGATCGATCAAATGCCAAAACATCCTTTTTATTATAGCACATTCGCGCTTATTTGTCTACCGTTTCCCGACTGTTTTGCAAGGACAGCTCCTTGCAGGCAAGGAAAAGCTCTATCAGGTCTTCCAGCGCTGTATTCGATTTTTCGATACGGTAGCGGATATAGGGATTCGCGGACAGCATCATACGCAGCTTTCCGGGAAAACGCGCCGAAAGCTCCATCCACACGTCCACGTCGAGCTTTGGCGAGCAGATATGCACGTCACCCCCGTCCTGACGGATCTGGGTGATGCCGCATTCCTGCGCGAGCGAGCGGATCAGCGCGATGCGCAAAAGGTTTGATGCCGCGCGCGGCAGCTCGCCGTAACGGTCAAGCAGCTCGTCGGTCATATCCTCCAAGTCATAGCGGCTACCGATCAGGGAGATGCGCTTGTACAGCGAGATACGCTGATTTGCGGATTTCACGTACCGTTCGGGCAGATTTGCGTCATAAGACATACTGACAACGCACTCGGTCTGCTCCTTCACAGCTTCGCCGCGCTCGGTCAGAACCGCCTCGTTCAAGAGCTTCACGTAAAGGTCATAGCCCACCGCGTCCAAGTGTCCGTGCTGCTCTGCGCCCAGCAGATTGCCCGCCCCGCGCAGCTCCAAGTCGCGCAGCGCGATGCGGAAGCCCGCGCCGAATTCGGCATATTCGCGGATCGCCTCCAAGCGCTTGCGCTGCACGTCACCCAGCGCCCTACCGCGGGGATAGGTGAAATAAGCGTATGCACGTCTGGGCGAGCGCCCCACGCGTCCGCGCAGCTGATGCAACTGGGAAAGCCCCAAACGGTGCGCGTTATCGACGATCAAGGTGTTTGCGTTTGGCACGTCGACACCCGTTTCAATGATGGTCGTGCTGACCAGAATGTCGATCTCGCCCGTGAGCATATCGCCCCAGATGCGCTCCAACGCGTCCTTATCCATTTGCCCGTGTGCCACGGTGATGCGCGCTTCGGGAATATCGCGTGACAGCTTTGCAGCCACCGTGTTGATGCTTTCGACCGCATTGTGCAGATAAAAGACCTGCCCCCCGCGGCGAAGCTCGCGGCGGATCGCCTCCTCGACGATCAGATCGTCATCCTCCAAAACGTAGGTCTGCACGGGTAAGCGGTCGCCCGGCGCTTCGTCCAGAATGGAAATATCACGGATACCGCTCATCGCCATATTGAGCGTGCGCGGAATGGGGGTCGCGGTCAGTGTCAGCACGTCCACGTTGCCCGCCATTTGCTTGATCTTTTCCTTTTGCGCGACGCCGAAGCGCTGCTCCTCATCAACGATCAAAAGTCCTAAATTTTTGAATTTAACGTCGCTTGATACCAAGCGATGCGTACCGATGATGATGTCGGTATCACCGCGCGCGAGGCGCGCGAGCGACTGCTGCTGCTCGCGTGGCGTGCGAAAGCGGGACAGCATATCCACGCGCACGGCAAAGGCGCGCATACGCGAGCTGACCGTACGGAAATGCTGCATGGCAAGAATGGTCGTGGGCACAAGAATCGCCACCTGCTTGCCCGCCAGCACCGCTTTATAGGCGGCGCGCAGTGCCACCTCGGTCTTGCCAAAGCCCACGTCGCCGCAAAGCAAGCGATCCATGGGGGTGGTATTCATCATATCCTGTTTGATCTCCTCGGCGGCAGTGACCTGCCCCTCGGTTTCTTCATATTCAAAGGCAGCCTCGAAATCCCGTTGATAATCATCGTCGGGTGGGAAGGCAAAGCCCGCGCGACGTTCGCGCTCGGCATACAGACGGATCAGATCCTTTGCCATATCCTTGACGGCTGCCTTGGCACGCGCCTTGGCTTTTTTCCACTCTCCACCGCCAAAGCGTGAGAGCTTGACAAGCCCGTCGTCGGCGTGTGCGCCGATATATTTTGAGATGGTATCCAAGCGGTCGCAGGGCAGAAAAAGCTGATCCGAGCCAGCATACTGAATGCTGACGTAATCCCTGGTCACACCGTCGATCGTCAGCGTTTCCAGCCCCACGTATCGCCCAATTCCGTGCGCCTCGTGCACCACAAGATCGCCCGGTTCAAGGTCGGCGTATGATAAAATGGCGCTTTTGGCGTCCTTTTTCTTTTTGGTGCGACGCACCTTACCCGTGAGTGACAGTCGACCGCTTCGCTGGTCGGCTGCAAGCGATAACACCGCAATACGGGGCAAGGGCAATTCAAAGCCGAGCGTGAGCTCTTTCCATTCGATCAGGATCTCACCCCGTTTGGGAAGTGCGTCATCTCCCATTTGATGCAGTCGCACCGCATAACCGCGCTCGGCAAGCAGCCCTGCGGTATTTTTGGCGGAGGTTTCGTTTTCTGCCACCAAAATGACGCTCCATTTGGTGTCACGATAGCCCGCAAGATCCTCTTCAAGCAGCGAAAAACGCTCTCCGTAGGCGGGTGTATGGCGAGAGCGGAAGGTGTAGAGCCCCGACAGCTTTTTGCCCGCAAGCCCCTCGGCGATCGAGTCAACGTGCAGCAAGGTCGCTTCCGACAAAAACAAGGATAGCGCGGATTCGGGCTTACTGTATTCAGCATAGCGTGCGGCGATCGTGCCGCTTTCGACCAGCTCCTCGATGGCGCGGTCGCGATGCCACGCAGACGCCTTCAAACGGTCTGCTATGGCATTGGTCCCCTTCAAAAACACCAGGGAACGGGGTGAAAAATAGGACAAAAGACACTCTTTTTCAGAGTTGATCAAGGACAGGTATTTATCGGCAAAGCGAATATCGCCACCCCGATCAAGCTCAGCAAGCTCGGCACGCAGCTCCTCGGTGGCGCGGTCATCTTTGCACGCCGCAAGCTGCGCGCTGACCGCCTCGCGCAACGCCGCACGGCACGTGTCGTCCACCAGCACCTCACGGGCGGGCGGGATCTCGCAGCCCGTGATCACGGTATGCAATCTCTGGCTCTCCACGTCGAAAAGCCCCATGCGATCGACTTCATCTCCGAATAACTCAATACGCACGGGAACGGCACCCGTGATCATTTGATTGTCGGCAGATAAAGCCCGCAGATGAGGCGCAAAAACGTCGATGATGCCACCGCGCACGGCAAATTGCCCCACACCCTCCACAAGGTCGACGCGGCTATACCCGGCAGCGGTCAGGCGTCTTGAAAATGCGGTGGGATCCAAAATACTTTCGTTATCCAGATGCAGCGTGTTTTGCTGCAAGCGCTCACGCGAAACGGTATAACCAAGCGCCGCGTCAGGGGTGGTCAGCACGACGTCAAAGTCATTTTTGCACAGCCCCGACAGCACGCGCAAACGCTCGTGCTCGTACTCGTGCGAGGCGGTCATAGTGTAAAAAGTCAGGTCACGTGCTACGAAAAACGCGACACGCAGTCCGTTTTGCTCGAAAAACTCCTGCAAACGGATGCATTCCTTTTCCTCTGATACAAGGCAAAGCGCAGCGCCCTTTCTTTCTTGCTTCAAGTCTTCAAGCAAGGCAAGCATCAGCGCGTCACACGCTCCCTCACAAAGTCCGGAAGCGGCGAACGGCAAAGAGCGATCGCGGAATGCTTTGGGAAGATCGCTTCGCAGCTGACGGTATTCGCCGTCAGCGCGCAGACAAGATGAGATCAGCATCGTATCACTTCCCGTTGCAGAGCTGCATCGCGGCGGAGAGGTCGCCGTCAAGGATCAGCCGAACGCCCTCGAACACACGGTCAAAGGACGCGGCGAGCGTTGCCGCGTCCTCCTTGAAAAAGGGGGACAGCACCCAATTGGCAAGATCGTAGTCGGGGTGCGGCTTCACGCCGACGCCCACGCGCACACGCGGGAACTGATCGGATTGCAGCTGATAGATGATGTTTTTGATACCGTTGTGTCCGCCGTCGCTACCCTTTTGCCGCACGCGAAGCCGCCCCACGTCGAAATTGACGTCATCGCAGATGACGATCACGTTCTCGGCGGGGATCTTATAAAACGCCGCCGCCTCGCGGACCGATTCGCCCGACAGATTCATATAGGTCTGGGGTTTGAGCAGCAGCACGTGATGCCCCGCCCAATCCGCCTCGCCCGTGAGTGCGCGAAAGCGAGCGCGGTCGATGCGCGCGCCAAGGCGCTCGGCAAAGCGGTCAAGCGCAAGAAAGCCCGCATTGTGGCGCGTCAGGGCGTATTCGGCACCGGGGTTGCCCAGCCCCACGATGATGTGCGTGATCGGCCCCGACGGTGCGGAGCTGCCCTTTTCGATCTTCTTAAACAAATCAAAAATATTCGCCATGTTTTCTCCCCTTCAAAAAACGCGCAAAGCACACAAACGCCGCCGCAAGAGATCCTTGCGCCGACGGTCTTTGATCTGCCTTTATTATACACCCGACGCACGCTTTTGTCAAACAAATTTCTTTTCAAAAAAAATTTTACATTTTTTGTTATTTTTTTAATAAAGTGCTTGTACTTTTCTTATTTATATGTTATAATATAAAACAGTGTGCGACCTTTGCGGTCGCGCGAAACACGAAATCAGAAAATAAAAATACCGGAGGTATATGCAAAATGGCAAAAAAGTATTGCTACCTTTTCACAGAAGGTAATGCCAACATGCGCGAGATCCTTGGCGGTAAAGGCGCCAACCTCGCAGAGATGACCAACATCGGTCTTCCCGTTCCCCAGGGCTTCACCATTTCCACCGAGGCCTGCACCAAGTACTATGAGGACGGCAGACAAATCAACCCCGAGATCCAGGCAGAGATCAACGACTACATCGTGAAGATGGAAGCCGTCACCGGCAAGAAGTTCGGCGATAAGGAAAACCCCCTGCTTGTTTCTGTCCGTTCGGGCGCGCGCGCATCCATGCCCGGCATGATGGACACCATTCTGAACCTTGGTCTGAACGAGGACGTTGTTAAGGTCATGGCTGAGAAGTCCGGCAACGCTCGTTGGGCTTACGACTGCTACCGCCGCTTCATTCAAAT
>JAGAMJ010000032.1 GCA_017624795.1 Clostridia bacterium | reverse complement strand
TTCTAAATGCTTTTGTTCCAAAGGATACATGGTTTTTTCACCCCGTTCTATGGCTTTTTGTACTTTTGTGGCAAAACAACTTATCTCTTGATCTCGTCAAGCAACGCGTCAAGAGCTTCAAGGGCACGGGCGGAAACTGCCTCGTTACGCACCGATTTTCCGCCGCGCACCTTTTTTTCAAGCGGCGGGACGATGCCGAAATTGGCGTTCATAGGGGTAAAGCTCCCCACGCCGCCATTGGCGACGTAGTGCGCCATCGCGCCAAGCATCGTGTGGCGCGGGAAGATGATCGGTTCCATATCGCGCACCAGACGCGCCGCGTTGATGCCCGCCACAAGTCCCGACCCCGCCGATTCGATATACCCCTCAACGCCGGTCATCTGTCCTGCGAAAAAGAGGTGCGGAGCTTCAATAACCCCATAAACGGTATTCAAAAAACCGGGGGAATGGAGATAGGTATTGCGGTGCATCACGCCGTAACGCAAAAAGGTTGCGTTTTCAAGTCCGGGTATCATAGAAAAGACACGCTTCTGCTCGGGGAAGGTCAGGTGCGTCTGAAAACCGACAAGATTATACATCGTGCCCTCGCAGTTTTCCTTTCGCAGCTGCACGACGGCAAAGGACTCCTTTCCCGTGCGCTTGTCCACAAGTCCAACGGGCTTTAAGGGACCGTAGCGCAGGGTATCGTATCCGCGTCTTGCCATCACCTCAACGGGCATACACCCCTCAAAGACCTTGGGCGATTTTTGTCCCTCGCTGTCAAACTCTTTGAGCTCGGCTTCCTTTGCGCCGATCAGCGCCTGGTAGAAGGCATCGTATTGCTCGCGGTCCATAGGGCAGTTGATGTAATCGGCATCACCCTTGTCATAGCGCGATGCAAAAAACGCGACGTTCATATCAACAGTGGAAAAATCCACAATGGGCGCCACCGCATCATAAAAATAGAGCCCGTCCTTGCCCGTGAGGCGGGCGATCTGCGACGCGAGCGATTCGGAGGTCAGTGGACCCGTTGCGATCACGGTCACCCCTTCCGCGGGGATCTCGGTGGCTTCACGTTCCTCTACCTCGATCAGAGGGTGATTGTGAATATACCCCGTAACGGTACGGGAAAACGCTTCTCTGTCCACTGCCAATGCAGAACCGGCAGGGACTTTGGTTTCGTCGGCTGCGCGCAGGATCAGCGAGCCACAGCGGCGCATCTCCTCTTTGAGAAGCCCGACGGCGTTGGAAAGCGCATCGGAGCGCAAAGAATTGGAGCAGCAAAGCTCGGCAAAGCCCGCGCTATGGTGCGCGGGCGTCATCTTATGGGGCTTCATTTCCACAAGACGCACCCGCACACCGCGCTCGGCGATCTGATATGCCGCTTCACAGCCCGCAAGTCCCGCGCCAAGCACGGTTACAACGGGCTCTCTCATTCTTTTCTCTCGGCTGCGGTTTCTTCGCTCTCACGCCTGTAACCGCACTCTTTGTCATGACAAACAAGCAACGCCTTGCCCTTTTTGCGGAACAGGACCTTGCCGCACTGCGGGCAACACTCGCTAACAGGCATATCCCAAGAGGAAAAATCACATTCGGGATATTTTTCACAGCTGTAAAACACCGTTTTGTTGCGTCCCGTCTTGATCAGGATCTTGGAGCCGCACTTGGGGCATGGAACGTCCAATTCCTTGGTCTTTTGCTTGGTAAAGCTGCATTCGGGATAACGGGAGCAGGCGAAGAAGGAGCCGTAGCGACCGTTGCGCTGCACCATATCCGCGCCGCACTTCTCGCACTTGAAATCAGCCACAGCAGTCGCCTTTTTCTCGACACGTTGCGGCTCTTCTTTCTTTTCGGTGAGGGGCTTGGTATTGCGGCAGTTGGGGTAATTGGGGCATGCGGCAAACTTGCCGTAGCGACCGTTTTTGATGACCATCTTCGCGCCGCATTTGTCGCAAATGATATCGGTTTCCTCTACGGGAAGCTCAAAGCTACCCTTTCCGATGGTTTCCTCGGCGCGCTCCAGCTCCTTCTCAAAGCCCTTCCAGAAGGGATTGAGCACGTCAAGCATCTCGACGTTGCCCTTTTCGATCTCGTCAAGCTGATCCTCCATATGGGCGGTAAAGGTATAGTCCACGATGTCGGAAAAGTTTTCCTTCATCAGACGTGTGGTGACCTCGCCAAGAGGGGTCGGAACCAAGGATCTGCCATCACGTACCACGTAATTTCGTGACACGATGGTCGTAATGATCGTATTATAGGTGCTGGGGCGGCCAATACCCTTTTCGTCAAGGAACTTGATCAGCGACGCCTCGGTATAGCGGGCGGGTGCCTCGGTAAAGTGACGTGCCGTTTGGATCTCGCGCAGCTTGATCGTATCACCCTCGGCAAGCTCTGGAATACGGATATCCTTTTGCTCGCTGATGGCGTCGGCGCGGATCTCCTCGTCCTCACTTTCCTCGTAAACAGCCATATAGCCGGGGAATGCCACGCTGTAACCGCCTGCGCGGAACACATACCCCGCAGCTTCCAGCTCGACCGAAAGGGTGTTGAGCGTTGCGGACTGCATCTGGCTTGCGACAAAGCGCTCCCAGATCAGCTTATAAAGGCGGTATTGATCGGGCGTGAGGTATTTGTGGATCTTTGCGGGTTCAAGATCCACGTGCGAGGGACGGATTGCCTCGTGCGCGTCCTGCGCGTTGGCGCGTGTTTTATAGGAACGGGGCTTTTCGGGGCAAAACCCTTCCCCGTATTTGGCGCAGATCAGCTCACGTGCTGCCTTTTGTGCGTCGGCGGAAACACGAAGCGAGTCGGTACGCATATAGGTGATCAAACCCTGGACGCCGCCGTTTTCGCTTCCCACGTGAATGCCCTCGTACAGCTCCTGTGCCACGCGCATGATGCGCTGGGACTGGAAGCCGAGCTTGCGAGATGCCTCCTGCTGCATGGTCGAGGTGGTAAAGGGCGGTGCGGGCAATTTCTGACGGTTGGCGCGTTTTACGCTTCGAACGGTGAAGTTCTTATCCTTGATCGCCTCAACGATCTTGGCGGTCGCCTTTTCGCTGTCCAGCTTGATCTTTCGCTTGTCAGTTCCGTAAAAGCGAACGGCAAACTCCTTACCCTCTCCGACACCGACCTGGGCATCGATCGTCCAATATTCCTCGGGAACGAAGGATCTGATCTCGTCCTCACGGTCCACGATAATGCGTGCCGCAACAGATTGCACACGCCCGGCGGAAAGCCCGTTTTTCACCGCCTTCCAAAGATAGGGGGAGAGCTTGTAGCCCACCACGCGGTCCCAAATGCGGCGCGTCTGCTGGGCGTTGACCAGATTCATATCGATGGCGCGCGGCTCCTTGATGGCGGCGCGTACCACATCGGGCGTGATCTCGTTGAAGGAAACGCGAAGGGTCTTTTCGGGTTCAAGCCCAAGCGCTGCCGCGAGATGCCAGGCAATTGCCTCGCCCTCGCGATCGGGGTCAGGCGCAAGAAAGACCTTTTTTGCCGCCTTCGCCTCCTTGCGGATCTCCTTGATCAGATCGCCCTTGCCGCGAATGTTGATATAATGCGCTTCAAAGCCGTTCTCAACGTCAACGCTGAGCGAGCTCTTGGGCAGGTCACGCACGTGACCCTTGGAAGCGATGACCTTGTAATTGGAGCCGAGATACTTTTTGATGGCAGTCGCCTTAGAAGGCGACTCCACGATGACCAGATTTGCCATGTATGGATTCCTTTCCTAGGGATTGATTTTACCCAATGATTACTTTTTTGAAAACATTCCGCCCGGAAGCGAGCGGACAAGACCGTAAATTTCAAACACTGTCAGCGTTGACGCCGCCTCGGAAACAGGGACGCCCTGCCCTGTGAGCAGATCGACCGAAAAAGTCCCCTCTCCCAGCATATCGTAAAGCTCTTTTTGCCGCGGTGTGAGCGGTGAGGTGTCGGGAAGCGGCGTTTGCTCCGCTTGAAGCGGATCTTTTTCTTCCTTTTTCTTTTTACGCCGCGCGCCCTTCTCGCGACGCTCGGGCAGATCCTCTCTGTCCGTTGCATCATCGGTAAGGCGCAAACCAAAGCGCCGCAGCGCATCGGGTGTGATCGCAGAATATTGCATCGCCTCGGGCAGCTTTTCAATACGGATCGTATCGCGATACAAAAAGCGAAAATGCTCCAACATCTCGCCTGCATCCAGCGCAGGGGTAGCACCGTCCGAGATCAGACGGTTCGTACCGACGGAACGAGGTGAGGTAATATCACCGGGAACGGCAAACAAAGGTTTGCCCTGAACAAGTGCATAGCGGGCGGTGATCAGCGCGCCACTGTTCACTCTCGCTTCGACCACCAAGACCGCACTTGAAAGCGCGCTGATGATACGATTTCGCATCGGGAAATTCCAGCCGTGTGGTTTTGTGCCGGGCGCGTATTCGGTGATGATCGCGCCGTGCTCGGCGATTTCCGCCGCAAGGCGCGTGTGATGCGGGGGGTAGACAATGTCGATGCCGCAACCAAGCACAGCGACGGTTTCGCTGCCGGCGTTCAGTGCCGCCGCTGCCGCGGCGGCGTCGATTCCCTCCGCCATACCGCTGACGATCACAGTTCCGGCTGCCGCCATCTCAAAGGATAGTTTATACGCGACGCGCTGACCGTATGCGTCCGCCTTGCGCATGCCCACCACACCAACAGCAAGTCTGCCGTCAAGCAAAGGCAGCCGACCGCGACAGTACAGAACGGCGGGCGGTTCGTCGATCTCACGCAACGGGGCGGGATAGTCCTTACTGTCAAGCGTCAGGATACGCACGCCGTTTCGGTGACACCACGTGACGATCCGCATCGCTTCCTTTTCGGTCTTGTGACGGATCAGCGCCGAAAGCGTTCCCGCTCCAATGTCGGGCAGGACTGAGCGAATATCCGTTTCTTTTGCTGCAAGGATCGCTTCGGGCGTGCCAAAGCGTTCTAACAAAGCTTTTAAGATCGGCGAGCGAGGTCCAAGTGCCTCGGCAAGCGCAACCCATGCCTGTTCATGTTGCAAAGCGATCACCTACCACGATAGAATTCCCAGAGCAGGATCGACGCGGCGATACCCGCGTTGAGTGACTCCACCCCGGGTGACATCGGAATGTAGACCTTTTCGCTACATGCCGCAAGCACCTCTTTTGAAAGTCCGTGCCCCTCGTTGCCGACGACCACAGCATCCCTCTTGCCAAAGCGGATCCCGTCAAGCTGGGCGGCGCCCTCATCAAGCGCTGCCGCAAAGACCTTTCCATGGTGGGAAAGCGCTTGGATCACGCCGACCAGATCGTCAGCGATCCAGACAGGCGTGTGAAACAGTGTCCCCATAGCAGCACGAATGGTGCGAGGGTGGTACAGATCCGCGCAATCGGCGGAAAGCACGATCTGCGACACGCCGAACGCGGCGGCTGACCGAATGATCGTGCCAAGGTTTCCCGGATCGCGCACGCTCTCCAAAAGAAGCGTTTGACCACCCGAAAATTCGCTTTCAAAAGCGCGGCACTTATTTATTGTAATGATTTTATGAAATTTGTCAAGATGCCGTGACACACAGATCACGCCCTCCGGTGCGCGCTCCTCGCTGATCCTGTCGAACAGCTCGTCCTGCAACAGCACCGCGCGGCAGTCGCTTGGCAGCTGCCGATCCTGTGCAGCATCAAGGATCGCCTGTGCCGAGGACGCCCGAAGCAATACCGCAAAAAGGGGGATGTCGGCATCAAGCGCTTCTAAAAATAATTTTTTACCGTCAAAGCGAAAAAGCCCCTCGCGCTCCCGAAATTTTCGATCGGTGAGCGATGCGGTCAGCTTGACCAAGGCGTTTTGCCTTGACGCAATGATCTCTGTGGGTTTTTGCATTCGCATTCCCCTTTTTACAAATTTTGTTTGAAAAATTCCAAATTTGTCTTGTATTATTCCAAAAACGCAAAAACAGTCGTACAGATGTATTGCATTTTTCCGGCTCTGCCGTCGTGCTTGCATTCTTGCCCAAAAGGAGCTTTTGCAAAGCACCCGTGCCTAATATAGAGAAAAACCCGGTAAAAACCGGGTTTTTTAACTCTTACAGTGCTGCCTTTGCGGTTTCGATCAAAGCGGCGAATGCCTCTTTATCCGATACTGCCAGCTCAGAAAGCATCTTGCGGTTCAGATCAACGCCTGCCTTTTTGAGGCCGTGCATGAAGGTAGAATAGTTCATGCCGTTCGCCTTTGCCTGAGCAGAGATACGAGCGATCCAAAGAGAGCGGAAATCTCTCTTCTTCATCTTACGACCGGCAAAAGCGTAGTTGCCACTCTTCATGATGGCCTCTTTTGCCATCTTGAAATGCTTGGACTTTGCGCCCCAGTAGCCCTTTGCTGCCTTCAATACTTTATTTCTTCTCTTGCGCGTCATCATCGCGCCCTTTACTCTTGCCATTGTTTTTTTCCTCCGTTTCTCTTATTTCTGAATCAGGTGACGAGCCGTTGCGGTCATAGACGCGCTAAGAATTGCGGAAGAACGCAGATGTCTTTTGCGCTTGGAGTCTTTCAGACCCAGATTGTGACGGTGATGGCAATGGTTCATCTTGACCTTACCGGTTCCGGTAACGGTAAATCTTTTGGCAGATGCCTTGTGCGTTTTGATTTTTCCCATTTTTATTTACTCCTTTGTATCATAGTTATCATCAAGCGGCAAGCCGCTTTTGGGTTCGGATCATTTTTTGTTGGGGACAACGATCATGGTCATCAAACGTCCGTCAAGCACGGGCTTTTTCTCAACCGTGCCGGCAGACTCCACAGCGGCCTCGAAGCGCGTCAGCACGTCGCGTCCCTGCTCCTGGTGTGCCATTTCGCGTCCTTTGAAGCGAAGCACCACGCGCACCTTGTTGCCGGCGCTCAAAAAGCGGATCGCGTTGCGCGCCTTGGTTTCAAAATCATGCACGTCGATACGGCAGGAAAGCTGAACCTCTTTGAGTTCGACCACCTGTTGCTTCTTTTTCGCTTCCTTTTCCTTCTTTTCGCGGTCAAAGCGATATTTGCCGTAATCCATAATACGGCACACGGGGGGTGTCGCCTGCGGAGCGATCAATACCAGATCAAGTCCACGGTCATACGCCACCTTCAAAGCGGCATTTGAGGACATCAGTCCCAAGGTCTCTCCGTCGTCGCCGATCACACGAACTTCCTTTTCACGGATATCCTCATTGATCAGCATATCTTTTGTTGCGCTAATAGAAGGCACCTCCAATTCCAAGCGATGCTTGGCGAAATAAAAAATCGCGCGAAGGAACACT
>JAGAMJ010000005.1 GCA_017624795.1 Clostridia bacterium | reverse complement strand
TTGTTTGGCGGCGGCGTTTCGTCCTTGTTGCAAGCGGCAAGCGTGAGCAGCAGCGTCAGCGCAAGCAGCAGCAAAAGCCATTTTTTTAACATACGGTACCTCTTTTTTGCACATTTTTATAAAACGGGGCTTCTTTTTTGCAAGAAACCCCGTTGTCGTTTATTGCTCGTCCTCGATCACGGCGATGGAGAGATCCTCCAACGCTTTGGGATCGGCGGGGGCGGGGCAGCCCGACATCAATTCGCTTGCGTTCTGTACCTTGGGGAAGGCGATCACGTCGCGCAGAGAGTCGGCACCCGTCATGACCATAGCAAGGCGGTCAAGTCCCATGCCCGAGCCGCCGTGAGGCGGCGCGCCGTATTTGTACGCTTCCACAAGGAAGCCGAATTTCTTTTCGATATCCTCGGCGGTAAGGCCAAGTGCGTTGAACATCTTTTCCTGCAACTGCCAATCGGTGATGCGGATCGAGCCCGAAAGCAGCTCGGTGCCGTTGAGCACCATATCGTACGCCTTGGCGCGCACCGCGCCGGGATCGCTTTCCAGATACGGCAGACATTCTTCAAGGGGCATGGTAAAGGGGTGATGCATCGCGTCCCAATGCTGCGTATCCTCGTTCCATTCAAAGAAGGGGAACTCGGTGATCCAAAGGAAGTTGAACTTGCCCTCGGGGATAAGGTCCAGCTTCTTTGCGACAATGCCGCGCAGCGCGCCCAAGGTGGGCAGCACGACCTTGTCCTTGTCGGCGCAGATCAGCAGCACGTCGCCCTTTTCAAGCCCGACGGCACTGTAAATGGCAGAAAGCTCGTCCTCGGTCATGAACTTGGCAAACGAGCAGCTCGGCGCGTCCTCTACCCAACGCACATAGGCAAGCCCCTTTGCGCCAATGCCCTTGGCGTGCTCGGTCAGCTTGTCGATCTCCTTGCGCGTGAGTGTTGCGGCGCCGCCCTTGCAGACGATCGCGCGCACGCTGCCGCCGTTTTCGATGGCGGACTTGAATACAACAAATTCGGAAGATTTTACGGCATCGGAAATGTTGATGATCTCCATGCCAAAGCGCGTGTCGGGCTTGTCCGAGCCGTATTTTTCCATCGCCTCGGCGTAGGTCATGCGGGGCATGGGCAGCGACACCTCGACGCCGAGCAGCTCCTTGAACGCCTTTGCGATAAAGCCCTCGTTCATTTCCATAATTTCTTCCTGCGTCGCAAAGGACATTTCAAGGTCGATCTGGGTAAATTCGGGCTGACGGTCGGCACGCAGGTCCTCGTCGCGGAAGCAACGCGCCAGCTGAATGTAGCGGTCAAAGCCAGACAGCATCAAAAGCTGCTTGTAGATCTGGGGCGATTGGGGCAGAGCGTAAAAGCTGCCCTTATGCACGCGGGAGGGGACCAGATAGTCACGCGCGCCCTCGGGCGTCGCCTTGATCATCATGGGCGTTTCGATCTCGTAAAATCCGTTTTCATAGTAATACTCGCGTGCGATACGTGCCAGGTCATGGCGCATTTTGATGTTGCGTTGCAGCTCGGGGCGGCGCAGGTCGAGATAGCGGAATTTCAGCGCCGTTTCGTCCTTGACCTTCTTGCTGTCAGAAACCTCAAAGGGGGGTGTCTGCGCGGCGGAAAGCACCTTCAATTCGGTCACGGCGATCTCAATGCCGCCCGTGGGGATATTCTTGTTGATCGCGCCCTCGCCCCTTGCGCGCACCACGCCGTGGCAGGCGATGACGTATTCGGCGCGGCATTTGCCCGCCTTTTCAAAAATTTCGGGATCGGAGTCGCCGTCAAAGGCGAGCTGCAACAGTCCCGTGCGGTCGCGCAGGTCGATGAAGATAAGCGCGCCGAGGTCACGGCAGCGCTGCACCCAGCCCATCACCGAAACGCGCTGTCCGATATTGCTTTCATTCAGCGTACCGCAGTAATGGGTGCGCTTATCCTGTTCTGTGAGAAATTCAGCCATTTTGTTTGTTCCTTTCACCCGTATGTCGTGAATGTTGAGCGTGTTATGCGATCGGATTGCCGTCTTTGTCGAAAAGCGGCAGCTTTTCAAGGTAAATGAGGTCAGGGCGCGCGGTCGCGTCGCCCTCGGCAAGGATCGCCATGCGTCCGCAGATGATGGCACCCGCTTCGCGCACCAGCTCCTCGATGGCGTGCAGCGACTCGCCCGTGGAGATCACGTCGTCCACGATCAGGATCCGCTTGCCGCGCATCAGCTCGGCGTCGGCTGTGTCAAGATAGAGGTGCTGCTCCTTTGAGGTGGTGATCGAATGGACGTTGACTTCCAGCACGCCCGTCATATAGAGCTTGGGTGCTTTGCGGGCAAGAAAATATTTCTGATTTCCCGCAAGGCGCGCCATTTCGTGCACCAGCGGAATGCCCTTTGCCTCGGCGGTGATGAGATAGTCGTATTCGGGGGCGCGAGAGAGCAGTGCCTCGGCGCAGGCGGTGGTCAGCTCGGGATCGCCAAAGATCACGAACGCGCCGATCTGCAAGTTCTCGTTCAGGGGGCACAGGGGCAGATCGCGATCAAGCCCCGCGATGTTCATACGGTAGGATTTCATTGTGAGCTCCTTTGCAATATATTAGTCGTCTTTTGAAAACATAGATAATTATATTATACCTCACGGCACAAAAATGTCAAGAGTGAAAATGGCCGTCGGACAAAAAAGCGGATCGGCGGTGGCCCTGTCAAAAATCGGCAAGAGAAAAAACAAAGAAAAAAGTCAAAAATTCGGGGCTTGACCTCTTGACAACGGGGGGTATTTATTGTATAATAAATAAAATGAAAAAGTAGGGCAAGAAACCGTCGTTTGCGCGGAGTTCTGCATGAGGGAGTCTTGCCGGCGGCGAGATTCCCTTTTTTGGGGCTTGCCTTGTGTGAAGTAAAAGAATTTGAGCCGTGCCGCTCTGGCACAGGAGTATTTTCTGAATTACTTAGGAGGTCAAATATGAAAAAGCTGAAAGACGCTTGCATGATGGATACTACCCCCGTCTTGGCTACGGAGTCTTTTCCGCTTTCCTCTCTTTTCTCTAACATTGATATGGGGCTCGCCGACGATCCCCGTTATACCGTTTTTCCCGGCTTTTGCGATGTGCACGTGCATTTTCGTGAGCCGGGCTTTTCTTATAAGGAAACGATCGCAAGCGGCAGCGCGGCGGCAGCGCGGGGCGGTTATACCGCGGTCTGCACGATGGCAAACCTCTCGCCCGTGCCCGACAGCGTCGCACACCTTGGCGAGCAGCTGCGATTGATCGGGGAGCAGGCGACGATCCGCGTTTACCCCTACGGCGCGATCACGGTCGGGGAAAAGGGCGAGGAGCTTGCCGACCTGGAAGGTATGGCACCGAACGTCGCGGGCTTTTCCGACGACGGGCGGGGCGTGCAAAGCGAGGAAATGATGCGCGCGGCGATGAAACGCGCCAAAGCACTTGGCAAGGTGATCGTGGCGCATTGTGAGGTCAACGAGCTTTTGCGCGGCGGCTACATACACGACGGCGACTACGCGAGGGCGCACGGGCACAGGGGCATCTGCTCCGAGAGCGAATACGCCCAGATCGCGCGTAACTTAAAGCTTGCCGAGGAGATCGGCTGCGCCTATCACGTCTGCCACATTTCGGCAAAGGAAAGCGTCGCGCTGATCCGCGACGCGAAAGCGCGCGGCGTCGACGTGACCTGCGAAACCGCGCCCCACTATCTTGTAATGGACGAGAGCGACCTGCAAGAGCACGGCCGCTTTAAGATGAATCCGCCCTTGCGAAGCGCCGCCGACAGGGAAGCGCTGGTCGAGGGGCTGATCGACGGGACGATCGACTGCATCGCCACCGATCACGCGCCGCACAGCGACGAGGAAAAGGCAAAGGGCCTTGCGGGCAGCGCGTTTGGCGTGGTGGGGCTGGAAACGGCGTTCCCCGTGCTATACACCTATCTTGTGAAAACGGGCAAGGTCGCGCTATCGCGCATCGTCGATGCGCTGGCGATAAAACCAAGGCAGCGCTTCGGACTTCCGTTTGGGAATGACTTTTCGGTCTGGGAGCTGGACGCGTGCGCGCAGGTAGACCCCGACAAATTCCTGTCGAAGGGCAGGGCGACCCCGTTTGAAGGGCACACACTTTACGGTAAAAACGTTCTGACGGTCTGTGACGGCAACGTCGTGTACCGTGAGAATAACTGATATGGAGGATAAAAAATGGCAAAAAGAAAAGATCTGAAAAAAATCCTGATCATCGGCTCGGGCCCCATCGTCATCGGTCAGGCAGCGGAATTTGACTACGCGGGCACGCAGGCGTGCCTTGCCCTCAAAGAGGAGGGGTACGAGGTCGTGCTCTGCAACTCCAACCCCGCGACCATTATGACCGACACCGCCATCGCGGACAAGGTCTATATGGAGCCGCTGACGCTGGAATATATCGCAAAGATCCTGCGCTATGAGCGTCCCGACGCCATCGTGCCCGGCATCGGTGGTCAGACGGGACTCAACCTTGCGATGCAGCTGGAAAAGAAGGGCGTGCTGAAAGAATGTGGCGTCGAGCTGCTGGGTACCAGCAGTGAGTCGATCGAGCGCGCCGAGGATAGAGAGCTTTTCAAAGAGCTTTGCGAGTCGATCGGCGAGCCCGTGATCCCCTCCGAGATCACGTACAGCTTGGACGAGGCGAAGGTCGCTGCCGAGCGCATCGGCTATCCCGTCGTGCTGCGCCCTGCCTTTACCCT
>JAGAMJ010000031.1 GCA_017624795.1 Clostridia bacterium | reverse complement strand
ATCGGCACGCCTGCGTCCATAAGCGCAAGGGTAGAGCCGCAGACAGAGCCCTGGGAGGTTGAGCCGTTAGAGGAAACGACGTCGGAAACAAGACGAATGGCGTAGGGGAATTCCTCCTCGGAGGGAAGGACGGGAACAAGCGAACGCTCGGCAAGTGCGCCGTGACCGATCTCGCGGCGACCGGGGGAACGGGTGGACTTTGCCTCACCCGTCGAGAAGCCGGGCATATTGTAGTGGTGCATGTAGCGCTTGCTGGTCTCGCTGTCGATGCCGTCCAGCATCTGTGCCTCGGCAAGAGTGCCAAGGGTTGCAACAGTCAGAACCTGCGTCTGTCCGCGCGTGAAAAGGCCCGAGCCGTGTGCGCGGGGCAGCAGTCCCACCTCGGAGCCAAGGGGACGGATCTGATCCATACGGCGACCGTCAACACGCTTCTTGTCGTTGAGGAGCCATGCGCGCACGATCTTCTTTTGCATTTTGTAAAGCAGCTCCTCCATCATGCCGGAAAGCCCCTCGTACTTCTCGGAGAACTTTTCGACGATGGCGTCGTAAATGGGAGCAACGCGAGCATCGCGAACCGTCTTGTCGTCGGTGTCAAGTGCGACTTTCAGATCTGCCTCGCAGAAGGCAAAGATCTCGTCGAACATATCGTGATCCAGCTCGCAAGAGGGGTAATCGAACTTGGGCTTGCCGATCTCGTCGATGATGGCGTTGATGAAGACAAGCAGATCCTTGATCTCACGGTGTGCCAGCATAATGGCATCGTACATGGTGTCATCGTCGACCTGGTTTGCGCCTGCCTCGATCATAACGACCTTCTTGGCGGAAGCGGCGACGGTCAGCTGCAAGTCGCTCTTCTTATTCTGCTCGGCGGTGGGGTTGATGACAAGCTTGCCGTCAACAAGGCCGACCAAAGCGCCGCCGATGGGGCCGTTCCACGGAATGTCGGAAATGGACAACGCGATGGAAGCACCGATCATAGCGGTGATCTCGGGCGAGCAATCGGGATCGACGGACATAACGGTCAGCGTGAGTGCGACGTCGTTGCGAAGATCCTTGGGGAACAGAGGTCTGATGGGGCGGTCGATCACACGGGAGGTGAGCACTGCCTTCTCAGAGGGCTTTCCCTCACGCTTGAGGTAACCGCCGGGGATCTTGCCGGCAGCGTACATTCTCTCGTCGAAATCGACCGAGAGGGGCAGGAAATCGATACCGTCACGGGGGCGGACCGAGGCGGTGGCGCAGCAAAGAATTGCGGTTTCACCGTAACGAATGAGGCACGAACCGTTTGCAAGGCCAGCCATCTTGCCGGTCTCAACGACCAGGGGGCGACCCGCATAGGTGTAGCGGAACACCTTGTAGTTCTTAAACTCCATAGGGGTGCTGATAGCATTTTCGGACATGATAGTCCCTCCATTGTTTTTATTTTCACCTGCAAAAGGATAACAATTAAATACGGACACCTACTGTGGCAGATGTGCATATTTAACTGCTAACCGTTGCAGGGGAATTTCAAGATTTCAGTGACTGCTTAGGTAAAAAGCGATAGGAGTGAGGAGCCGAAAAGATCCGCCCCTCACTCCTATGATGCTTACTTACGCAGGTTCAGCTTCTCGATGATCGCGCGGTAACGCTCGATATCGATCTTCTGCAGGTAGCCCAGAAGGTTTCTTCTGTGGCCGACCATCTTCAGCATGCCGCGGCGGCTGTGGTGGTCCTTGTGGTTGCTTTTGAGGTGCTCGGTCAGCGAGTTGATGCGATGCGTCAGGATCGCGATCTGAACCTCAGGAGAGCCGGTGTCACCCTCGTGGGTGGCGTACTGCGCAATAATGGCTTGCTTTTCTTCTTTCAGCATGGTTTTGTTCACCTTTCTGTTTACTATGCGCAACCCCAGCGGCAGGTTGGTGAATGCCACCGTAGGTGGCTGTGTCCTGCGACCGAGAAAGCGTCATGCATCGCTTATTATAGCACAACCCTTTCTAAAAGTAAAGGGTTTTTTGAAATTTTTTTGTTTTTTTATATATAAGGGAGGAATTTTGCTATGCTTTTGTTTTTTTCAGCAGCCCCAAAACCCCCGAAACGATCAGCAAAATGCCAAACAGCCGTCGCAGCAGTGCTTGTGACACGATGTGTGCCACGGCGGTGCCGAGGAACGTGCCAAGAATACCGCCCGGCAGCATCAGCAAAATGCACGAGAAAAGCAGCGGGATACGCAGCATATGCACGACAAGCGCCGCCCCCGATGAAAAAATGAACAACAGCAGATTCAGCCCCTGCGCCGTCAGTTGGGGAAGATGCTCCACCGATGTGAGAAAGACCACCAGCAGCCCTGCGCTGCCGACGCCCAGCCCCGATAGGATCGCCACAAAAAAGGCGATGATCACAGTCCACCACATATCAGCGCAAAAGCATCAGCCCCGAGATCAGCACCACGGCGGCAAATAAGCGCGAAAGGGCTTTTGGGGAAAGGCGGCGCAGCAGCAGCGCACCGATGGTGCCCCCTGCGATGGCGGGTGGGATCAGCCAACCGACGCGTGAGAGCTCCAAGCTGCCCGCGCGCGCATATTGCCATGCCGAGAGCAGCGAAAGGGGCAGCATCACGGCGATGGCGGAGGGGTAGATCGAGCGCGGATCCTTCAAGCGGCCTCTCAGCAATTTACGCAGTCCGAACACGATCACAATGCCACCCCCGGCACCCAGCAGACCGTTCAAAAATCCGGCACAGAGTCCTATTGTAAAAATCGGTATAATCAGCAAAAAAAACAGTTTCATGGGCTCCTCCCAAATATCAAGTCCTTCAAAATGTTAAAATTAGTTCTTGTAAGAGTATAAATATGGTGTTATACTATATATTGGTACAATATATACTTCTTATTTTAATTACATATAGTATGTGCATTTGGCAAGGGCATATTTGACCTTTGGCAAGTGGATCTTTTGGAAAGGGTGGAAAAATGCGGGAAGATAAAAATCGATACAACCGCGTGTCGCGACGCAGCAGCACGGGCACGCGAAAAGGATCCGCAGAGCGCGATCGCCGAGAACGGATCCGCGTCTTTGACGATACAGATGATTTCTATCAAAACGAGAATACAGGCGAGCGTTACAGCGAAACCCGTGAGCAGCCGCGTCGGGATAGCTATGAAAGTGACCGCCGCTATGATGAGGACCGCTATTATGAAAGCGACCGCCCCGGCGAGCGCGACCGTTACAGAGAGGACCGTCGCTATGAAGACGATCGCCGTTACGATCGGGACGACCGCCGCGACGATGATCGCCGCCGTGAGGGACGGCAAAGAGCCGACCGTCGCGAGGGAAGAAACACCCCGCGCAAGCAGGCGGGGGGCAACCGTCGCAGAAGAGCAGGGGGAGATACCGAGCGCTTCGTGCATCAGATCGTTCCGTATGCTATGTTCTGGGTGGCGCTGTTCGGCGCGGTCAGCTTTATTTTGCGCGACCTGATCGGTCTTGACGGCTCGACGGGCGCGTTCGGCAATTGGTTTGCCAATTTCCTTTGCGGTCTGTTT